>CACXFK010000039.1 GCA_902766945.1 uncultured Lachnospiraceae bacterium
AAGACCTGGAGCAGGATCTGGCGAATTGTTATAAACACACGCTGGACATGTGCCTGGAAAACGGATTGCACTCCGTTGCTTTCTGCTGCATCTCCACCGGTGTCTTCCGCTTTCCGAACAAGCAGGCGGCAGCGATCGCAGTAAAGACCGTGACAGACTGGCTTTCGAAACATTCCGAGGCCATGGAAAGAGTGATCTTCAATGTTTTCAAAGATGAGGACAAAACATATTATGAAGCAGAATTACAGTGAACTTCCGAACGGATATCTGGAATCCATCAACCGGGGGGTCCGGGCGGTCCGCAGCTTCAGGGGCGGCATGAGCAGAGGAAAATTCTCCCGCGGGGAAGCTATCGCCAGACTCAAAACAGAAATCGAGACGGCCGATGCCATCGTGATCGGCGCCGGTGCAGGACTTTCCACGGCAGCCGGTTTTATTTACAATGGGGAGCGGTTTGAAAAGTATTTCGGAGATTTTGCGGAAAGGTTCGGAATCCGGGACATGTATTCCGGCGGCTTCTATCCCTTTCCGGATGCAGAGACCCGCTGGGCCTGGTGGGCCAGAAACATTTACATCAATCGCTATGTCCCGGCTCCGAAGCCGGTCTATAAGCATCTCCTGTCACTGGTGAAAGATAAAGATTATTTTGTCATCACAACGAACGTGGATCATCAGTTTCAGGCGGCAGGCTTTGATAAAAAGCGGCTCTTCTACACACAAGGCGATTACGGCTTATTCCAGAGTGTAGATCCGAAGATCCGCAAAACATACGACAACGAAGCATGGGTCATGAAGGCGATGGAAGCCCAGGGCTTTGTCAGAGATTCTGAAAATGTCTTCCAACCGCCGAAGGACGGGATCCTTCTGATGCAGATTCCAACGGAACTGATCCCCAGATGTCCGGATGATGGTTCGGATGTGACCACAAATCTTCGCTGTGATGATTCATTCGTTGAAGACGAAGGCTGGAAGAGAGCCTCAGCGGCATATTCCGATTTCCTGAGAACGCATGAGAAACTGCATGTCCTTTATCTTGAGGTCGGCATAGGGATGGGAACACCTGTGATTTGCAAATATCCTTTCTGGCAGATGACAAATGACAACCCGAAAGCAGTTTACGCCTGCCTCAATTTCAACGAGGCGTACTGCCCGGCGCAGATCGAAAATCAGTCAATCTGCATCGATGGCGACAGCGCAGAAGTGATCGAGCAGCTTCTGTAAGAAAACCGGTATGATGTGCGGAAGGCGCCGAAGCTGCGCAACGATGGAAACGCCCCTCGGAATCTCAACGGTTCCGGGGGTTTTTATATTTCTGCCCTGATCCGTTTATGATAGAATATAATAGTTCCATTATGGCCCGGATGGCAGGACGATCTTATACGGCTCTTCCAATAGCTCGCCTCGTGACTATGACAAGGCGCTTGCCATGCTCAACAAGCTGAAGAGTACTTATGTCGACGGGGCGAAATCAGTGACGGGTTATAAAAACACTGCAGGAAACCGCAAAAAACGCTTGAAATAATGATTTAACATCAGAGGAAATAAAATGAAGACACCGGCATTTTTGAAAAAAGGCGACACGATCGGGCTTGTGGCCCCGTCATTTGGAGCGGTTGACGAACCGTACGCGACCAGACTCGCGGCTGCGATCCGGCAGTTTGAAGAGCGCGGATACCGTGTCAGGGCGGCGGACAGCGTTTACAGGAACGACGGGCTCGGAATCAGTACGGATCCTGAGACCGCTGCGGCAGACGTCATGAAGTTTTATCTGGATGATGAGATTGACGCTCTCTTTTCCGTAGGCGGCGGGGAACTGATGAATGAGACCATCTCCCACATCGATTTTGAGAAGCTTGGCGCGGCCAGGCCCAAATGGTATATGGGCTATTCCGACAATACGAACTTCATCATGCCGATGGCGCTGATCGGAGGTGTGCCCGGGATATACGGCCCATGTGCGACCAGCTTCGGAAAGCAGTGGGAGGCGACGGAGCAGGACGCCTTTATGCTGCTGGAAGGCCGCGGCGGCACTGTGCACGGATACGAGAAGTATGAGCTGCCGTGGGACGTGTCTGATACTGAGGAAGGCACGGATGGATCTGCCGCGCCGGAAGAGAAGGATCCGCTGGCGCCATACGCGCTGACAGAGCCGAAGATCCTCACAAGCTTTTTACCGGATGGCAGGAGACTGGTCAAGGCCCCGCAGGATGAGGAGATCCGCTTCTCCGGCATGCTGCTTGGCGGCTGTCTGGATATCCTCACCAATCTGTCGGGGACGGAATTTGACCGTGTGAAGGCTTTCTGCGCAGAGTACGGCAAGGTGATCTGGGTGATTGAGGCCTGCGACCTCAGTCCGATGTCCATCCGCCGCTCGGTCTGGACGCTGCTGCATCAGGGCTGGTTTGATACAGCGGCCGGATTCCTGATCGGCAGGCCGCTCGCGTCATTCCGCCGGGAAATGATGGGTGTCAATGCGTACAATGCCGTGACAGACGTTCTTGCGCCGTGCGGTGTCCCTGTGATCATGGACTGTGATATCGGGCACGTCGCTCCGATGATGCCTCTCGCGATCGGGTCACCCGCGGCCGTCCGCGTGCGCGGCAATGATCTGTCCGTCTCGATGTCCGTATTTCCTGAATCGTAAAATCGTTTCGTTGACAACGTCCGCAAGACCCTCTATTCTGAGACAGAGGGGCTCCGCAGCGTAAAAACCGATGTGCGTATCCTGCTTCCGGATATTCCGCCTTTAAGAGGGCGGGGGAGGAGGAATGCAATTGGAATATGATTCTTTTTGTGAAAATGTCATGAGCCTTGTGCTTGACCAGGTAGACGGCATGTATGAGGCATCCCGGAACGAGGAATGGCCGGCCGTTGAGAGCATCCTGCGAGAGAGGCTGGATATGCGGAACGCATTCCGTGCGAGGGCGCGCCGGACAAAGGACTATCTAAAACTGTTAAATGAGAACGGCCAGGCCTTATATGAGGAGCTGCGCGTCATTCGCACGAAGATTGCCGCTGAAAAGAAGGTTCCTCCGTATGTGGTGTTCTCAAACAGGACGCTGTTCGAGATGAGCCGCTGTCTTCCCTTTACGATGGACGAACTGAAAGAACTGTACGGCGTCGGGGACGTGAACTCCGGGCAATACGGACAGGTTTTTCTGGATGCGATCCACGCCTGGTCCGACGGGGAGAGAGAAGAGATGTGCGCCGAGGAATTTCTCAGGAAAGGCGAGGCGGGATATCCGCTGATTTTCGGCCGCAAACGGCGTATGCCTCCTGGCAGCGGCAGCACGGAAACAGAAGAAAACGCAGCGGGACAAACTGAAACATTGGAATCGGGCATATAAAAACCGCCTCCGTGAGAAATCACGGAGGCGGTTGTCTGATGGAGAAAACCTGTTTTATGCAGCTTCGTCATTGTCGAGGCTTCCGAATGTAACGGTCACCGTCGTTGTGCTGTAATTGTTGTTGTCGTTGGCGCCGCCGCGGCCGTCCGGGCTCATGGAGAAGCAGACAAGCGTAAGTTCCGCACTGTCGCCTTTTGAGTAATGGGAGATCAGGTTCTTGAGATCAGTCGCGGAGCTGACGGAAGTGCCGTCTACTGCGGTGATGATGTCTCCCACGCGGATGCCGGCCTGCTCAGCTGCGGAGCCTGATTCGATGGAGCTGACATATGCGCCGGTCGGGATGCCGTATGCATTGGCATATTCTTCAGAAATCGTGACGCAGGTGATGCCGAGGAATGCGTTGCCGGCTCCGGCTTCGATGTCACTGGACTCACTTGAATCAACCTGTTCACCGTTTGCGATCGCGGAGAGAATCGGCTCGGCTGTGTCGATCGGGACTGCATATCCGACACCTTCCACTGCGATGCTGGTGCTCTTTGCTTCATTGATGCCGATCAGTTCGCCGTACATATTCAGAAGGGCTCCGCCGGAGTTGCCGGGGTTGATCGCCGCGTCCGTCTGGATCATGTCGTCGACGGTATCGACCTCGCCCGTCATCTCGTCGTAAGCTGAGACAGAGCGGCCTAAAGCACTGATGATGCCATGAGAAGCCGACTGTCCGTAGCCGAGAGCATTTCCGATTGCGACGACTTCTTCACCAACTACGAGATCTTCAGATTTGCCGATCGGAATCACGCAGATCGCGTCAAGCGTGTCTTCGGAAAGATCGCTTTTTGCCACTTTGACAAGTGCGATATCCTTTCCCTTGTCAGATCCGACGATTTCTGCTTCGGCAGCCGATTCATCGATGAAGGCAACGGACAATTCTGTCGCTTCGCTGATGACGTGCTGGTTGGTTGCGATCAGGATATCGGTATCGGTCTCGCCGACGATGATGCCGGTGCCTCTGCTCACACTTTTCTGCTGATTGCTGCCGCCGTTGCCATTGCCGTAACCGTATCCGTATCCATATCCGTCATATCCGTAGCCGAAGAAATCACCGAACAGGTCACCAAAGATGTCCCGGTTGCCGCCGAAGTAATTTCTCACATCCTGAACAGATGTGTTTGTGATCGCAACCATAGCCGGCATTGAATTGGAGACGACCTCCTTGATGCTGAGTTCCTCAGACGGTGCTTCGGCCGTTGAACCGAGAACCGTCTTGACGGTGGTGTCCGTCTCTGCCATTTCGGCATTTGCGATCACTCCCGCGCCGACGAGTGAGAGCGTGCCTGCAAGCGCTGCACAAAGTCCGAATAATTTCCAACGTTTCATAATAACACCTCCATTTTATTTGATGGCCTTGCGGCCTTTTTGAACTTGTTCGTTTATCGGGCTTTCCCTTTGAACAGTTCCTATTGTCGGCCGAATTTATGGAGCTTTTGTGAAACCGATTTGAAGAAAATTTGAAATGTGCATCAGGATGTGTTATGGTAGTGTCTCATAGAGAGGGGAAGAAGTATGAGCAACCGAATTCTACTGATCTATAACCCGAGAGCAGGAAAAGGGCGTTTTCTTACGGCACTTCCCATGGTAATCGACTTGTTCACCAAGGCGGGCTACCAGGTGGAGGCGTATCCGACGCAGTCTCCCGGAGACGCGGTCCGGAAAGTGTCAACGCTGAAAGATCATTATGATATGCTGGTTCCCGCAGGCGGGGACGGCACCCTTGATGAGATTGTGACCGGGCTGATCCGGAGCGGCCTCGACATACCGGTCGGCTATATACCGGTCGGCTCGACAAATGACTACGCCAACAGTCTCGGCCTGTCATCCAACATCGTGCAGGCTGTAGGGGATATTATAGAAGGAAAACCATGCGGCGTCGATGCGGGCGTCTTCAATAAGGATCATGTCTTTGTTTACGTTGCGGCGTTCGGTGCCTTTACTGAAGTCGCGTATGAAACGAATCAGGATATGAAAAAAGCACTCGGCCACGTCGCATATATTATTGAAGCGACCAGGCGCCTCGGAGATCTGAAGTCGTACACACTGCGGGTCAGCACCGAAGACTTCCTGACGCAGCATGACTATATATACGGGATGGTCACCAACTCGACCTCGGTCGGCGGCATCAAGAATATCACCGGAACCGAAGTGAGGCTTGACGATGGTCTGTTTGAAGTGACGCTGATCCATAATCCTAAGAATATATTGGAAATGCAGGAGATCGTCGGCTGCCTTCTGACACAGAACCACGATACTGATCTGATCGACTACTTCAAAACAGACGATCTGAAGCTGACTTCGGCTCAGGAGATTCCGTGGACGTTTGACGGCGAGTACGGCGGGGCTTTCTCCGAAGTGCATATTCAAAACAGAAGACAGGCGATTCGCATGGTCGTGGATCCTTCTAAAGCGAAGCTGTAGTATTGTTTCAAACCGCATAAAGGGAAAAAGATGGAAAACAGTTCTGTGAGGACCGGCGCCAGAGTGCCGGAGTATTTCGGAGAAGACGTATTCAATGAAAAGGCCATGCAGCGGCGCCTGCCCAAACACGCCTACAGGGAACTGAAGAAGGCGATCGAGGAAGGGCAGGAACTGACGCCGGAGACGGCGGATCTCATCGCCCATGAGATGAAAGAGTGGGCGATGGAGCACGGCGCGACGCATTTTACGCACTGGTTCCAGCCGCTGACCGGCGTGACGGCCGAAAAGCACGATGCCTTTATCTCGGCCCCGATGCAGGACGGAGGCGTGCTCATGTCTCTGTCGGGAAAGGAACTGATCAAGGGGGAACCGGACGCGTCTTCATTTCCGTCCGGCGGTCTTCGCGCCACATTTGAAGCCCGCGGATATACGATCTGGGACTGCACTTCGCCGGCTTTTATCCGCCGCGATGAGGGCGGCGCGACGCTTTGCATTCCTACGGCTTTCTGCTCTTACACAGGTGAAGCGCTGGATCAGAAAACGCCCCTTCTCAGGTCCATGGAAGCGATCGACCGGGAGGCAACACGTCTGGTCCGGCTGTTCGGAAATACGCATTCGAAGCATGTCGTGCCCTATGTGGGAGCCGAGCAGGAGTATTTCATCATAGACCGCGAGAAATACCTGCAGCGCATGGATCTCATTTTCACGGGCCGGACGCTGTTCGGAGCCATGCCCCCGAAGGGACAGGAGCTGGACGATCATTACTTCGGGACACTCCGTCCCCGCATCGCCGCGTACATGAGCGAGGTCAATACCGAACTCTGGCGGCTCGGCGTGCCCGCGAAAACACAGCACAACGAGGCGGCTCCGGCGCAGCATGAGCTGGCCCCGATCTACGAGAAGGTCAATGTTGCCGTGGATCATAACCAGCTCATCATGCAGACGCTGAAGCGGGTCGCGACGCGGCACGGACTCAGGTGCCTGCTGCACGAGAAGCCGTTTGACGGCGTCAACGGCTCAGGCAAGCACGACAACTGGTCACTGATGACAGACGACGGAATCAATCTGCTTGATCCCGGCGTCACGCCCCATGAGAACATCCAGTTCCTCCTGATCCTGACCTGCATCCTGAAAGCAGTGGACGATTATGCGGAACTGCTCAGGGAGTCCGCGGCCGACGTCGGCAATGATCTGCGGCTTGGCGGGAACGAAGCGCCTCCGGCGATTATCTCCGTGTTTCTGGGCGAGCAGCTTCTTGACGTGCTCACACAGCTGATCTCGACAGGGCGCGCCGCAAAGACCAGGGACGGCGGAAAACTCCTGACCGGTGTGTCGACGCTCTCGGACATCAGCAAGGACGGCACGGACCGGAACCGGACGTCTCCATTTGCCTTCACCGGAAATAAGTTCGAATTCCGCATGGTCGGATCAAGGGATTCGATCGCGTCGCCGAACGTCGTCCTGAACACGATCGTTGCGGACGCGTTCCATGAAGCGAGCGAAATCCTTGAGAGCGCGGGAGCAGAGTGCTTTGACGAGACCGTACATGACCTGATCAAGCGCTATGCGGCCGAACATATCCGGATCGTTTTTAACGGAAACGGATATTCGGAATCATGGGTGACGGAGGCGAAGCGGCGGGGACTTCCGAACATCCCGTCGATGGTGGACGCGATCCCTGCGCTTACGGATGAGAAATCCGTCAGGCTGTTCCGCGATTACGGCGTTTTCTCCGAGAAGGAGCTGATCAGCCGTATGGAGGTCAAATACGAGACCTATTCGAAGGACATGAATATCGAAGCGCGCACGATGCTGGAGATGACCAACAAGCTCTTCCTGCCCGCGATGATCCGCGGCGCCGGTTCGCTCGCTTCTTCCGTGAGCGCCATTGAGGCAGCCGGAGCGGATGCCTCTGTCTCCAGGAAATTGCTTGTCCGGCTGAATGATCTGATCAAAGAGGCGTCGGATGCACGCGAGAAACTGCTTGAAGCAACGCTCTCGGCAGAGAAAAATCCGGCCGGACGCACGCAGGCGCTTCTGTTCCGCGACAAGGTCGTACCGGCCATGAAGGCGCTCCGCAAACCGGTAGATGAGGCGGAGATGATCGTGGACAAACAGCTCTGGCCGGTTCCGTCTTATGCAGATCTTATGTTTGAGGTCTAAAAAGCTCTTTCGTTTTTGGCTATTTTGTAGTATGATATAGGCATATTTTGAGCTATTTTTCACAAAGTCGTGCAAACGGATGCGCGCCTTTGACGATGATCAGGAGGATGTGCCATGCTGTCAAATCTTGTACTGCAGGATACGATAAACGGGATCAGAGCCATTACCAAATGCGAGCTGACAATCGTGAGCCTGGACGGAAAAGTAGTCGCCTCGACGAGGGATGATGTCACCGTGAGCCGTACGGATATTATCAGCTTCGCGGAATCGCAGGCGGACTCCCAGGAAATCCGCGATATGCGGTATTTCAAAGTTTATGACGACTACCAGCTTGAATATATCGTGATTGCGTCCGGGGCGGAAGATACCGTGATGGTCGGGAAGATGGCGGCGTTCCAGATCCAGAACCTTCTCGTAGCTTATAAGGAGCACTTCGATAAGGATAATTTTATCAAGAATCTTCTGCTGGACAATCTGCTTCTGGTGGACGTCTACAACCGCGCGAAACGGCTCCATATCGATACGGAGGCCCGCCGCGTCGTCTATATCCTGGAATCCGAACAGAGCAAGGATTACAGCACGCTTGAGGCCGTCAAGAACCTTTTTGCCAAGTCCAAAAACGACTTCATCACAGCGGTCGACGAGAAGAGCATCATCGTGATCAAGGAACTCTCCGAGAGCGACGGAGCCGAAGAGATCAAGGCCGTTGCGGTCTCGATCGTGCAGACGCTCGAGCAGGGCGATCACGGCACGGTACATGTCGCATACGGCAATGCCGTGAGCGAGATCAAGGAAGTGTCGCGCTCGTACAAGGAAGCCAGGATGGCGCAGGATGTCGGCAAGATCTTCTTTGAGGATATGAATATCATCGCGTTCAGCCAGCTCGGGATCGGCCGTCTGATCTATCAGCTTCCGATTCCGCTCTGCAAGATGTTCATCAAGGAGATTTTCACGGATAAGTCGCCTGATGATTTCGATGAAGAAACACTTGCGACGATCAACAAGTTCTTCGAGAATTCGCTGAACGTCTCCGAGACGTCCAGGCAACTGTATATACATCGCAACACATTGGTTTACCGTCTTGACAAGCTTCAAAAGAGCACGGGACTTGATCTCAGAGTCTTTGACGACGCGATCACGTTCAAGATTGCCCTGATGGTTGTCAAGTACATGAAATATATGGAAACACTTGATTACTGATGAGGAGAATATATGATCGATCTGGATCGGGTCAGCAAGCAATACGAAAACGGCCAGCCGGCCGTTGACGAGATCTCGCTGCATGTCAATAAAGGCGAATTTGTATTCGTCGTCGGGGACAGTGGCTCCGGAAAGTCCACGATGATCCGTCTGCTCCTGAAAGAACTGGAGCCGACAGACGGCATCATCACGGTGAACGGACGCGTACTCAATACGATGCGCCACGGACAGATCCCGAAGTACCGCCGCAATATCGGCGTTGTGTTTCAGGATTTCCGGCTGCTTGAGGAGATGAGCGTCTATGACAATGTCGCCTTCGCGATGCACGCAGTCGAAGCGCGCGGACGCGAGATCCGCAAGCGCGTGCCGGAGGTCCTTCATGAAGTCGGACTTTCCGAGAAATACAGAAGTCTTCCGCGCCAGCTGTCAGGAGGAGAGAAGCAGCGGGTTGCGATCGCAAGAGCGATCGTGAATCGTCCGCAGATCCTTCTGGCGGATGAACCGACCGGAAATCTTGATCCCAGAAACGCGTATGAGATCATGAAGCTCATCGAAGAGATCAATAACCGCGGGACGACGGTCCTCGTTGTGACGCACAACAAGGAACTGGTCAATGAATTTCAGAAACGTGTCATCATGATGCGCAAGGGAACGATTGCCCGCGATGTCGAGGAAGGTGGTTATATTGAGGCTTAGTTCGCTTTTCTATCTGATCCGTCAGGGATTTAAAAATATAGGCCGGAACAAGATGTTTTCGGCAGCTTCCGTCGCGACGATGACCGCGTGCATCTTTATTTTCGGGGCCTTTTTCTCCATTATCATCAACGTCGATACAGTCCGCCGGGATCTTGAAGAGAAAGTCGGCGTGACCGTTTTCTTCAACGAAGGCATCACGGATGAGGAGATTCAGGCAATCGGGGAGGAGATCAAAGCGATTGACCATGTCACCGAAGTGACCTTCACATCGGCCGATGAAGCGTGGGAGATCTATAAGCAGGAACACTTTGCATCCAACCCGTCTCTTGCGGAAGGCTTTAAGGACAATCCGCTTGCCAACTCCGCGAGTTATACGGTGCTGGTAGACAGGATCGAAGCGCAGCAGGGCGTTGTGGATAAGATCGGAAAGCTGGAAGGTGTCCGGCAGATCAACCAGAGTTCGGGAGCGGCGAGAAACCTGGCAAGCTTTAACCGGCTGTTCACGTATATCTCGATTGCCGTCATCGTGATCCTTCTGATCGTTTCCATTATCCTGATCTCCAATGCTGTCAGCATGGGCATTGCGACAAGGCGGGACGAGATCAGCATCATGAAGCTGATCGGCGCGACCGATACGTTTGTCAGGGCTCCGTTTGTCGTAGAAGGCATCATCCTCGGCCTGATCGGTACGATCCTGCCGCTGGTGATCCTGTATGTCGTGTACAACTGGCTCGTCCGGCTGCTTCTTATGCGGTTCGGTTTCCTTGGCGAGATGGGAAATGTGCTCATGAACGCCGGAAGCGTATTTGCGGTTCTGGTGCCGATCGCGCTGGTTCTGGGCCTCGGGATCGGTCTCTTCGGAGCCTGGGTTACGGTGCGCAAGCATCTGGATGTGTAAAGAGTGAGTCTGATCCTGGTGCGTCTGCCATCAGGTGGTTATATGAAGGAGAATATGAAACATGGAACACGAACAATTTCTTGAGGTTTACAGGCATTCCCTTGCCCACGTGCTTGCAAAAGCCGTGATTGAGCTTTTTGGCAAAGATCAGGTCCAGTATGCGATCGGACCGCAGATCGCAGACGGTTTCTATTATGATTTTATGCTTCCCCGCACACTGAATAAGGATGATTTCCAGACAATCGAAAACAAGATGAGGGAGATCCTGAAGCGCAAGGAAAGCTGGGAGCGGATTGAGGTTTCCAAGGCGGAAGCGCTTGATCTTTTCAAGGGCCAGAAGTATAAGACCGAAACCATTACCGATCTGCCGGATGACGAAACCATCACGATCTATAAGACCGGTGAGGATTTCACGGATCTGTGCCGCGGACCGCATATCGATAATTCCCAGGAACTCCTGGGTACAGCATTTAAGATCAAATCCGTTTCAGGCTCTTACTGGAAGGGCGATGAGCACAACGACCAGCTTCAGCGCATCTATGTGTATGCCTTCCCGAGCAAGCAGGAACTGAAGGAACATCTTGAACTCGTACGTGAAGCGATGGAGCGCGACCACAAAAAACTCGGACCGCAGCTTGATCTCTTCATGTTTGATCCGACGGCTCCCGGTATGCCTTACTGGCTGCCGCGCGGCTGGAAGCTTTTCAATGCGCTCCTTAATTACTGGCGCGGTGTGCATGAAGTGCACGGGTACACCGAGATCTCCGCACCCGTCATCAATAACAAGGAGATCTGGGAGACCAGCGGTCACTGGGGCCATTACCGCGAGAATATGTTCTGCATCCAGGAAGACGGTGAAGACTATTGGGCCGTCAAACCGATGAACTGCCCGAATGCGGTAAAAGTGTATCAGAGAGAGCAGCACAGCTACAAGGATCTTCCCATCCGTCTGAATACGGTCGACGTCATTCACCGCAAAGAGAAGTCCGGAGAGCTGAACGGTCTCTTCCGCGTACAGCTGTTCCGTCAGGACGATTCGCACAACCTGATAACCGAAGACCAGATTGAGTCCGAGATTCACGATATCATGAGCATTGCCGATGAGATCTACGGCACGCTCGGCCTCACATACCGCGCGGAACTGTCGACCCGCCCGGATGACTTCATGGGCGACATCGAACTGTGGGATGAGGCGGAAGCTTCGCTGAAACGCATCCTGGACAATGTCTACGGCGAAGGCAACTATGAGATCAATGAAGGCGACGGAGCTTTCTACGGACCGAAGATCGACCTTCAGATGAAGGACTGCCTCGGCCGCGAGTGGCAGATGGGTACGATCCAGCTCGACTTCCAGCTGCCTCTGAATTTCGACATGAAATACGTTGACAGGGACGGCTCTTTCCGCAGGCCGGTTATGGTCCACAGAGCCATCTTCGGCTCGATGGAGAGATTTATCGGCATCCTGATCGAGAACTTCAAGGGCTCATTCCCGTTCTGGCTGTCACCGGTTCAGGTCGGTGTCGTGCCGATTCGCACAGAGCACAATGAATATGCCAAAAAGGTCTGCGGGCTTCTTCGTGAAAACGGCATCCGCTTTGAAGTGGACTATACGGATAAGAACATGAAGGAGAAGATCAAGACCTTCAAGAATTACAAGGATCCGTATATTCTCGTTCTCGGAAGCGAAGAAGCTGAGCAGGAGACTGTGTCCATCAATATCCGCGGCAACAAGCAGCTTCGCGGAGTACCTCTTGCGCGGTTTATTGAAATGTGCCGGGAGATGAACAGCAAACACACACTCGATCTGATCGAGACTGCGGAGTAAATACATTCAATGTCTGAAAAATGGTATGCGCGCACTCAGCTTCTGCTGGGTGCGCTTTCTATAGAAAAACTGTCCGCATCCCGCGTGGCTGTGTTCGGAATCGGCGGAGTCGGCGGATATGTCGTCGAAGCGCTGGCCCGCTGCGGGGTTGGCGCGTTTGACCTGATCGATCACGACATCGTCTGCCCGAGCAACCTGAACCGGCAGATCATTGCGACGACCGCGACGATCGGACTTCGTAAAGTGGAAGCGGCGAAGGAGCGGATTATCGGGATCAATCCTTATGCGCAGGTTGAGATGCATGACTGCTTTTTTCTTCCGGAAAATGCGGACCGCTTTGATTTTACAGCCTATGATTACGTTGTAGACGCCGTTGATACCGTGACGGCAAAACTCCAGATCATCCTCAGTGCGAAGAAAGCGGGTGTACCGGTGATCAGCGCGATGGGTGCCGGAAATAAGCTGGATCCGGCCCGGTTTGAAGTGGCGGATATCTATGAAACCGAGATGGATCCGCTCGCAAAAGTGATGAGAAGAGAACTCAGAAAGCGCGGCGTCGACCGGCTCAAAGTGGTTTACTCAAAGGAAAAGCCGCTCAGACCTGTGCCGGATGCGGAAGAAGAAATAAATGAGTCCCGGCGGTCCACGCCCGGGAGTGTGTCCTTTGTACCTTCTGTTGCCGGGCTGATCATAGCCGGAGAAGTGATCCGGGATTTGTGCGGGATCTGAGACGGGTCCGGACCGGGTTGGACAGAGTCCGTGCATCTTAAAGAAAAATCCGGCGTTTGCGCTGATAGTAGGAGAGATTCATGACGGCAGAAAAAACCATGTCCTGTTCCTGGTCGGACAGGTGCGGCGGATGCACCACGATCGGGCAGACTTATGAGGCGACGCTTAAAGAAAAGGAGGCAATGGTTCAACGCCTTCTGAAGGCATTCGGAAAACCGGACCGGATCGTCGGTATGGATGATCCGTATTATTATCGAAATAAAGTGCACAGGGTTTGTTCCTTTCAAAAAGAAGGAAGACGGGATCAGCATCTTTTCGGCATCTATGCGGAGGGAACGCACCGCGTTGTGCCTGTCCGCAAATGCCTGATTGAGGACGCCGGGGCTCAGGAGATCCTGGATACCGTCAGTGAACTCGCCAGACAATTTAAAATTCGCTCCTATGATGAGAGCACCAGGCAAGGCCTGCTGCGCCATGTGCTGATCCGCACTGCGCACGCGACCGGGCAGGTGATGGTCGTACTGGTTCTGACGAACCCGGTCTTACCCGGAAAAAGTCACTTTGTAAAAGCTCTTCGCGAACGCCACCCTGAGATTACGACGATTGTCATCAATGTCAACAGCCGTGCGACCTCTCTTATATTGGGAGAGAGGGAATCCGTCGCCTACGGAAAGGGGTATATTGAGGATCTTTTGTGCGGCATGCGCTTCCGCATTTCTTCCCGTTCATTTTATCAGGTGAACTCGATCCAAACAGAGAAACTATATGCGCGCGCAATGGACATGGCCGGGCTCAAGGGCCGCGAGAAAGTCGTGGATGCATACTGCGGGATCGGAACAATCGGATTGATCGCCTCGAAACACGCAGGGCAGGTGATCGGGGTGGAATCAAACAAGGCGGCTGTTCAGGACGCCATCTTGAACGCAAAGGCAAATCAGGTCCGCAATATCCGGTTTATCGCCGAGGACGCCGGGCAGTTCCTTGCGAAACTGTCTGCAAGCGATAAAGCGGACGTCATTTTCATGGATCCGCCAAGGGAGGGAGCGTCAGATGAGTTTCTGGGAGCGGCTGCTGCGGCGCATCCGGGACGGATTGTTTACATATCCTGTAATCCGGTCACACTGGCGCGTGATCTGAAACAGCTGACACGATTGGGATACAAGGTCAGGGAGATCGCTCCTTTTGATCTGTTTCCGTGGACGGGGCACGTCGAGACCGTGTGTCTACTAACACATTCTTGAAGAAAATAGGCTGAAAAAGCCTGAAATACTGGGGTTTCCGTCACCGGGAGCAGAGCGTGCTCGACGTGATGGAAACCCTTGTTATCCTCTGAGGGAACTTGTTAAAAAGCAGGGTTGTGGCTACGATTTTACTATTTTTGAAAACGAGACTATGGGATTACTATTTTGAGGAAAATGAGTCAACGATTTTACTATTTTAGGTAGGTCGGGGCTATGAGTTTACTGATGGATAACACCCGGAAAATGCGTGCATAGGATGTCGGGACAGAACATACCTTTTGCCGGTATACTAAGGATGCAATGTGAGGGAGGTGACGGGATGCTCCAAAACAACATAGAACTGGATCTGAAAACAAAGCTGATCGAAAGCGGTACGACACAGACGGAGGTTGCGG
>CACXFK010000040.1 GCA_902766945.1 uncultured Lachnospiraceae bacterium
ACGGACCAGATTCTCGCCGATTACGGCGGCGGGAGGTATATTGACAAAACCGATGTGTTTGTCAGGCCGGACCGCAAGGTCGTGAAGGATATTCTTGAAAAGATCCAGAAGATCATTTTTCCTGGATTCTTTAAAATGGAGACGTACCGCTACTATACGATCGAGAACAGTACGAGTACGCTCGTCGAGGATGTTCTTTTTAATCTGACGAGGCAGATCGGCCTGACGCTCAGGTATTGTGAGCGGTATCAGGACTTTGATGACGCCCGCATCGAGGAGATGGCGGAGCGGCTGTCCTTTCAGTTTCTCCAGAGGATCCCGCTCATCAGGGAGTATATCGAGACGGATCTGCAGGCGGAGTTTGACGGCGACCCGGCGGCCGACAGCAAGGATATGATCATCATATCCTATCCCGGCCTGTACGCGATCATGGTGTACCGGATCGCACATGAGCTTGTGCTTCTTGACGTCCCGATGATTCCCCGGATGATGACGGAGCTTGCCCATTCGCTCACCGGCATCGACATCAATCCCGGCGCAACGATCGGAAAATACTTCTTTATCGACCACGGAACGGGCATCGTCATCGGCGAGACGACCGAGATCGGGGACAATGTGAAGATCTACCAGGGCGTGACGCTCGGCGCGCTCTCGACCCGGAAAGGGCAGCAGCTCCGCGGCCGGAAGCGCCATCCGACGATTGAAGACAATGTGACGATCTACTCCGGCGCGTCCATTCTCGGCGGAGAGACGGTGATCGGGGAAAATGCCGTGATCGGAGCCAATGCATTTATCACCACGTCTATTCCGGCGGGAGCGAAGGTTTCCATCCGGAACCAGGAGTACAGCGTCCGCTACGACGAGGGATTTGAGCAGCCGAAGGAACTGGAGCAGGATACGAGCTGGTTCTATGTCATCTGACGGACGAGACATTTGCTAAAATATGTACGTACAACTTTCGGGACTTATTGAAAAATAAGTCCCGTTCTTTTGCAAAAAAGGGGCTTATATCAGGCGGAAACCCGTTTGTCAAACCCGAAAAATGCACAAGAAATGCACAACTGATATGTACAGGTTTCCCAAAGTTGTACTTAGATATTGACGAAGTTGTACGACGAGTATATAGTGATAATTAACCAAAGGGGCGAAGTGAAGATCGGATTTGATCGTCAGTTTTATGATGAAATCAGGATCAATCTTTGATTTCAATACAAAAATGCGGCAAAGAAGATCCGTGCGGAACTCCCAAAACAAGATTTACGGGTTCAGGTTGGTCCAAACCTGTAAATACAACTTATTTAATCTTTTCAGGAGGGAACTTATGAAGCGCAAACTCATCAGTGCGGCACTCACACTCTCGATGGTCGGCTCCCTGTTCGCAGGCAGTGCAGTGACCACTCATGCGGATGACCCGATCAAGATCGGCGTCTCGATCTGGAGCTCCACAGACGTCCTCGGATCTCAGTGCAGGAGAATCCTTGACGCAGCAGCCGATGCACTCGGCGTCGAACTCCAGTATGTCGACCAGGGCCACAAGTCAGAAGAAGTGACGAAGTCCGTTGAAACGCTCTGCACGGCAGGCTGCCAGGGCATCGTGATCTGCAACTCCGCTGATACCGAAATGGTTTCCGCGATCAATACATGTAATCAGTACGGCGTTTACATCGCTCAGTTCTTCCGCATCATCAGCGAAGAAGCGAACCCCGATATCTATGAACTGGCCAAAGCTTCTGACTATTATGTCGCAGCCGTTCATGAAAATGAGCCGGAAAATGGCGAAAAGCTTGTCAACATCCTGATCGACAAAGGCTGCCGCGACATCGGTCTGATCGGCTGGGAGCAGGGCGATGCCACATGGCTCGGCCGCTGGGAAGGCTATCAGGCAGGCGTTGATAAGTGGAATGCAGAGCATCCGGATGATCCGGTCAAGCTTTCCGATCCGCAGTACGCAGGCACAACGTCTGAAGGCGGCTCCAAGGCTGCAGACGCTCTGATGTCCGCAGATCCGGAACTCGATGCGCTGATCCCGGCAGGCGGCGGCGGTGACCCGCTTCAGGGCGCGATCGCAGCAGTTGAGCGCGCAGGCAAGACGGATTCCATCAGCATCGTCTCCACAGACTTCCTTCCGGACCTTGGCGAGAGACTTGCAAACGGCTCCATGGCCGGTGAGTCCGGCGGACATTACTGCGACCCGCTGTTCGCTTTCATGGCTGTTTACAACGCAATCAAGGGCAACTACACAGGCTTTGCAGGCACATTCAACGATATAAACTTCCCGTATCTGTATGTCGCTTCCGCTGATGACTATGCAGAGTATGAGAAATACTTCGTCGATCAGCTTCCTTACACGACTGAAGAACTTGTTGCGATGTCCGAACTTGACTTTGACGGTCTTGTTGAAGCAGCAGGCTCCCTGTCCATCGAAGATGCGGCGGCTCGTGCGAACGGCTGATCCCGCATAAGGAAGTGGCACAGATCACAAGTGAATGAATCCTAAAGAAGGCCGGTATCGCGCGGCGATACCGGCTTTCTTTGACAAAAACGGTTTGGAATGAGGTATAAATATGGGTTCTTCTGAAAAAGCAGCGACGAAAAAGGTAGCAGGTTCTGCCAAGGGCTTCCTGATCCTGATTGCTCTGGTTGTCGCGGCCTGGGTTGTCTTCAAGATCCTGACACCCAGCAACTTCGGCTCTCCGAAGAATTTACTCAGCTACTTTGAGGCATCGCTTATGGTCGCCACCGGCGCCGTAGGCTTCTACTTTGTCATGGTCATGGGGATGTTCGACTTCTCCATCGGCGCAAACATCATGCTTTCGTCCATCGTCGGCTGTGTCCTGGCACAGCGGTTCGGACTTGGCTATCCGGGCCTGATCCTCGGCTGTATCGTAACCGGCGCTCTTGTCGGCGTCCTGAACGGTCTGTTTTACGTCAAACTCCGCATTCCGTCCATGATCGTCACGACAGGCCTTGCGCTTATCTATGAATCAATCGCAAACTATATCGCGGGCAGCCAGGCTCCGACGCTTCCGTCCGACCTCCGGGCGCTCGGCGCGATGCCGGGCAATCTGATCCTTGCCGCGATCGCATTTATCATTTCTTATGTTTTGCTGAATTACACGAAGATCGGGACATATACCTACGCGATCGGCTCCAACGAGTTTGTCGCGAAGAACATGGGTATCAATGTCAATAAATACAAAGTCATTGCGTTCATCATCTCCGGCGCTTTCCTCGGCGTTGAAGGCGTCCTGACGATCAGCTACGGCTCCTCCATGGTGGCGACCACCGGCATGGGCTCCATGAGCCGCAACTTCTTCCCGACGATGGGCTGCTTCTTCGGCCTCGCCCTCAAAAAGTACGGCATCCCGATCCCGGCCATCATCATCGGTGAGTTCTTTATCAACATTATCTACTACGGCTTTGTGGCCATCGGCGCGCCGACCGCGATCCAGGACGTGATCGTCGGACTTGCGCTCCTGATCATCGTCACGCTGACGACGAAGGTCGACAAGGGCGAGATCGTCAAGTGATCCGAAGGAGGAGAGAAGAATGAGCGAAGTCAGATTACAGGTTCAGAATCTCTGCAAGACCTTTGGTATCACGAAGGCTGTGCAGAATGTATCATTTAACATCAACAAAGGGGAAGTCCACGCCCTGATCGGAGAGAACGGTTCAGGCAAGTCCACGCTGACCAACATGCTGACCGGCATTTACTCGATCGACAGCGGACACTTCATCCTCGACGGCAAAGAGGTTCATCCGAAGAACCAGGTCGAGGCCAACGACGAAGGAATCTCCATCATCGTGCAGGAGCTGGGAACGCTTTCGGGCCTGACCGTTGCGGAAAACATCTTCCTCGGCCATGAGGACCGCTTTGTCAAGTACGGGATCAAGAACACCGGCGCGATGAACCGGGAGGCGCAGAAGCTCCTCAATCAGTACGGGTTTGACCGGATCCGGGCCGGCGCCATGGTCGATGAGTACAACTTCGAGGACAGAAAGCTCGTCGAGATCGTCAAGGCGACTTACTTCAACCCGAAGATCGTCGTCATCGACGAGACGACCACCGCGCTTTCCCAGGAAGGACGTGAAGAGCTTTACAAGCACATGAACCGGATCCGCGCAGAGGGCAACACGGTCATCTTCATTTCCCACGACCTGCCGGAGGTCCTGCGCATGTCCGATACGATCACGGTGCTGCGTGACGGCGTCTACATCGACACCGTAAAGAGCGCCGATATGACGGAAGACGGCCTCAAGAAGCTGATGGTCGGCCGTGAAGTGACCGGCGATTACTACCGCGCGGACTACGGCGGGGAGATCTCCAAAGAAGTCGTGATGAGCGTGAAAAATGTCACGGTTCCGGGCCTCATCCGCAACATCAGCTTTGATCTCCACAAGGGCGAGATCCTCGGCTTCGGCGGCCTGTCCGAATCCGGCATGCATGAAATCGGCAAGGCCTGCTTCGGCGCTTCCTTCGACAGGGAAGGATCCGTAACGCTCGCTGACGGAACGGCGATCAACGATATCCCGACCGCGATCCGGCACAGCATCGCCTATACCTCGAAAGACCGCGACAATGAATCCGTGGTCATGAACCAGAGCATCGGAGACAACATCTGCCTGCCGTCGCTCGACACGCTGAAAAACGGCGCGGGCCTTCTGAGCGACCGCAAGATGAAAGCGTTCGCCAATGAATATGCAAATGAAATGTCCGTCAAGATGGTCAATACGGACCAGTTCGTTTCGGATCTGTCCGGCGGCAACAAGCAGAAGGTCGTGCTCGCCAGATGGATCGGAAAGGATTCGGACATCCTTGTCCTTGACAGCCCGACGCGAGGCATCGACATCAAGGTCAAGCAGGATATCTACCAGTTGATGGATAAGATGAGAAAGAACGGCAAGTCGATCATCATGATCTCGGAAGAGCTGATGGAACTGATCGGTATGTGCGACAGGATCCTCATCATGAAGGACGGGGAGATCAGCGGCGAGCTGATGAGAAGCCCCGAGCTCGATGAGAACTCGCTGATTGCGAAGATGGTCTAAGGAGGTTTACCATGGCTGAACAAACAAAAGCAGTTTCCAAAGAGGAAGAGCTGAAGAAGCTGTCGGTGATGTCGACTGTGCGGTCATTTCTTCCGCTGATCGGCCTCGTTGCCGTCTTCATTATTTTCAACGTCCTGACGGGCGGCCGCATGATCAAGAACATGTCCCTCGTGATGTCACAGGTGTACGTGACGATGATCGCGTCGACCGGCGTCTTCTTCATCATGACGATGGGCGGACTTGATTTCTCCCAGGGATCGATCCTCGGCCTGTCGTCGATCGTGGTCTGCTTCGTCTCGAAGCAGTACGGCAATATCCCGCTGGCCGTCGTGGCCGGTATCGTGGTCGGAGCGGCGATCGGAGCGATCAACGGATTCTTTTATGTCAACCGGAAGATCAAGTCCTTCATCGTCACGATCTGCACGATGTTCCTTTTCCGCGGCATCATCAAGTATCTGACGTCCAACGCACCGGTGCAGGGCAGCACGCAGCTGATGCTGATGAATACGGACAGACTGAAGATGATCTGCACGCTGATCGTCATCGTGATCGGCTACGCGGTTTTCCGCTTCACCAAGTTCGGCGTCTATCTGAGAGCGATCGGCGCAGGCGAAAAGGCGGCGAAGTTTGCCGGCATCCGCACGGACAAGATGAAATTCCTGATCTATGTGCTGAGCGGCGCCATCACCGGTTTCGCGGCATTTGTGAACTCCGTCAAGGTCGGCTCGGTCACCGCGACCGGCGGCAGCCAGCTTGAGACGCAGATCCTGATCGCGCTCGTGCTCGGCGGCATGCCGATCTCCGGCGGTGCGAAAGCCCGCTTTATGAACGTGATCATCGGCTCGCTGATGTATATCGTGCTGAGCGCCGGACTCAACATGCTGGGCCTCACAACCCAGACGATGCAGCTGATCCAGGGCATTGTGTTCCTGATCTTCGTGGCTGTGTTCGCTGACAGACAGAGCCTGCAGGTTATCAAGTAAGCCATTCCGGGAGCTTTCGGCAGAGGAGGATACAGGCGGTCATGGGTGAGACAGAACCTAAATATCAAAAGGTGATTGACTGGATAAAAGAGAATATTGAATCCGGGCAGTTTCATACCGGCGACCGCCTGATGTCTGAGGCTGAGCTGAGCGAGATGTTTAACCTCAGCCGCCAGACGATCCGCCGCGCGACCGGCGAACTTGCCGGCGAAGGCCTGGTAAGGCGCGTGCGCGGCAGCGGAACGTACATCGGCGGCACCGGCAGGGCGCAGAGAGCGCCCAGTCATATGACGATTGCGGTCGTCAGCACGTTTTATGAGAGCTACATTTTTCCGCCGACGTTAAAGGGGATCGAAAGAGTTCTCTCCAAGGCGGGGTATACGATGCAGGTGTCCTTTACGGACAACAGGATCGCCAGGGAAGCGGACATTTTAAAGACCGTTCTCGAAAAGGACAGCATCGACGGCATGATCGTGGAGCCGGCAAAAAGTGCTCTTCCGAATCCGAATATCCGGTTGTACCGCGAGATTCAGGAGAGGGGCATCCCGATTATTTTCTTTAATACTTATTATCCCGGTCTCGATGTGCCGTGTGTCCGCATTGACGATGAAGCGATCGGAGCCAAAGCGGCTCAGCTTCTGATCGACGCCGGGCACGACCGGATCGCCGGCATTTTCAAGTCTGATGACGGGCAGGGCCGTGAGCGCTACGGCGGCTATCTGCGGACGCTGCTCGAAAACGGAAAGAGCATCAGCGACAGGCAGGCGATCTGGATTGATACCCCCGATTACCGGGATCTTGCGTCGATCGAGGACTACCTGTTCGCCAGGCTGGGAGAGAGCACCGGCGTCGTCTGCTACAATGACGAAGTCGCTTATCAGATCATCGATCTGGCGCTGAAGCGCGGCCTGCGGGTTCCCGAGGACCTCTCCGTGGTCGGGATCGACGATTCCGATCTGGCCGGAATCAGCCGGGTGCCGTTTACCTCATTCCCGCACCCGAAAGACCAGCTGGGCAGGAAAGTCGCTGAGAATCTGATCCGGATGATCGAGGATCCGTGCTTCGACAGCGGGTATCTCTTTGACAGCGAACCGGTGATCAGGGCATCTGTCTGCAAGCCGCATAACGCGGAGGACACCGATGCGGTGCGTGCCGGAGCGGTCTGACGCGGTCAGACCGGCAGAGCCTGTATGATGCGTGAGGAGGACGCGAACATGCTTGAAGAACTGAAAAAAATCGTTTATGAAGCGAATATGCAGCTTCCCGAATACGGTCTCGTGACCTTTACATGGGGAAATGTCAGCGGCATCGACCGGGAGAAGGGCCTTTTCGTGATCAAACCGAGCGGCGTGGATTATGAAAACCTGAAGCCGGAGGATATGGTCGTCATCGACCTCGAAGGCAATAAGGTCGAGGGCGATCTCAATCCGTCCACGGATACCGACACACATCTGGAGCTCTACAAGGCGTTCCCGGAGATCGGCGGCATCGTGCACACGCACTCCCCTTATGCGGTCGCATGGGCGCAGGCCGGTAAGGATATTCCCTGCTACGGCACGACGCATGCGGACTATTTCTACGGCGATATTCCGTGCGCGAGAAACCTGACGCCGGAGGAGATCGAGGAAGCCTACGAGAAGAACACCGGCGAGGTGATCATCGAGGCTTTTGCGAACCGCAATCCGATGTATGTGCCGGGCGTTGTCTGCAAGAACCACGGACCGTTCGCGTGGGGCAAGGATCCTTTCCAGGCGGTGTATCACGCCGTCGTCCTCGAGAAGGTGGCGGAGATGGACATCCTCACAAAGATCGTGGATCCGGGTGTTGAGTCCGCCCCGCAGTGCATCCAGGATAAGCATTTTATGAGAAAGCACGGCCCGAACGCATATTACGGACAGGGCGGGCATTGATATTGTATTCATTCAGGCTGTCCCTCCCATATGGTTCGGACAGCCGTTTTATCTTAAAGAAAAGGAGTAAAGAGGCATGAGCAAAGCAATCATTCAGGAGGGCAGGACGGCACTTGGCATCGAGTTCGGATCGACGCGCATCAAAGGCGTTCTGACGGACCTTGACGGAAACGTGCTGGCGATCGGGTTCCATGACTGGGAGAACACGCTTGCCAACGGGATCTGGACCTATTCTCTTGAGGAGATAGAGGCAGGCCTTCGGGACTGCTACAGCGGCGTCCGCAAAGACGTGGAGGAAAAATACGGCATCACGCTTACAAAGGTCGGCGCGATCGGCATCTCGGCCATGATGCACGGTTATATTGCACTCGATTCCGAAGGCCGTTTCCTGACGCCTTTCCAGACGTGGAGAAACAGCAACACGCAGGCGGCCGCGGATGCGCTGACAGACCTGTTTGATTTCAACATCCCGCTCCGCTGGACCATCGCCCATCTCTATCAGTGCGTGCTCGACGATGAGCCGCATCTGAAAAAGGTCGATTTTGTCACAACGCTCGACTCTTATATTCACTTCAGACTTACCGGGCAGAAGGTGACCGGAATCGGCGACGCGGCAGGCATATTCCCGATTGATTCGGAAGCGCTTGACTATGACCAGGCAAAGGTCGACGCATTTGACGCGCTGATCGCCGGAAAAGGGTATGGCTGGAAACTCAGGGACGTGCTTCCGCGCGTCATGACGGCCGGCGAGGAAGCCGGCGTGCTGACGGCTGAGGGAGCTGCCCTTCTCGATGAAACCGGGGCGCTTCAGTCCGGAATCCCGATGTGCCCGCCGGAAGGCGACGCCGGCACAGGGATGGTGGCGACCAATTCCGTCGCTCCCCGCACAGGAAATGTCTCGGCCGGAACATCAACCTTCGCGATGCTGGTCCTTGAGAAACAGCTCTCCAAACTCTATCGCGAAATTGATATGGTGACGACGCCGTCCGGATTCCCGGTCGCGATGTCTCACGCGAACAACGGCACCTCCGACCTCAACGCGTGGGTCGGCCTGTTCAGGGAATTCAGCGAGCTGATCGGGCATCCCGTCGACATGGGCGAACTGTTCGGCAAACTGTACACCAATACATTAAACGGCGACGCGGACTGCGGCGGCCTTCTTGCGTACGGCTATCTGTCCGGCGAAGGCGTGACGCACATCAATGAGGGCAGGCCGCTCTTTGCGAGAACTCCGGACAGCCGCTTCACATTGGCGAATTTCATGCGCTCGCATCTCTATACTTCGCTTGGAGCTGTGAAGCTCGGGCTTGACATCCTCCTTAAAGAAGAGAACGTTCCGGTTGACCGGATCATGGGACACGGCGGATTCTTCAAGACACCGGGCGTCGGCCAGCGCTATCTCGCGGCAGCCGTCAATGCTCCGGTCACCTGCATGGCGACGGCCTCCGAAGGCGGTCCCTGGGGCATGGCGCTCCTCGCGGCGTACATGCTGGACGGCAAAAAAGAAGGCAAACTTGAGGACTATCTGGAGAAGCGGATCTTTGCAGGCCAGGAAGGCACGACGATCGAGCCGGATCCGGCCGATGTCGAGGGATTTGAAGCCTTTACGCAGCGGTATAAAGACGCTCTTTCCGTGGAGCGCGCGGCCGTTGAGAGCATGAAGTGGTGAACAGGGAGCGGAGCATATGGCGTTTACACTGCAAGATACACTGAATGAAGTCAAAAAGAACACTCCGCCACTTTTTTACGTCTTTTTTGCGGAGTCGCTGCTGCAGTTTGTCCCGGCCGAATACCGGGACAGACCGCTTGAGGAGACGGGCCGTGACGTGATGATGCCGTGGGGCCTGCCGTTTCCTGCAAAAGAACTGGTGGCGGCAGCCAACATGATCCTGGAAGGAGACCGGTACTGGGAGCTGATCCCGCTTTGGGAACCCGGGGATTTCACGGCCGATACAAATGATCTCCACTCTGTCTGCCTGATGCGCGTAAAGGATTCGCTTAAAGGAGTCAGGCCGGTTGTGATCGTGTGCCCCGGCGGGGGATACGAGAATCTGTCATTTGATATGGAAGGCGTGCAGACCGCGATGCGGCTTCAGAAAGAGGGATACAGGACCTTTGTCCTCAATTACCGGGTCAGCCCCAACCGCTACCCGTCGCCTCAGCTGGATCTCCTGTTCGCCATCCGGTATGTGCGTGCGCATGCCGCCGAGTTTGAGATCGATCCGGAGAACCTGATGGTCCTCGGGTATTCGGCCGGCGGCCATCTGGCCGGTTCGACGGCTGCGCTTTGCGATGAACTGGCTCCGGCCCTTATGACGGAGCTTGAGACGCACCGCCCGGATCTTGCGGACCGCCTCCGCGATATCTCCGGAAAGCCTGATAAGGTCTGCCTCTGCTATCCGGTCATCAGCTTCCGGGAGCAGCCGCATGAGCCGAGTTTCCAGAGCCTGTCCGGCGGAGACGAGAGTCTCCGGGACGCTCTTTCGATCGAGCAGCGCGTGACGGCCGGGTATCCGAAAACGTTCATCTGGACCTGCGCGGATGACTCCCTGGTTCCTCCGCGCAACACAGAGTGCATGAAAGAAGCACTGGAAAGAAATCACGTGCCGCACAAGTGCGTGATCTATCCGCAGGGCGAGCACGGCTGCGGACTCGGCGGAGGCACGTCCGCCGCCGGCTGGGTGGATGAAATGGCGGCCTGGATGAACTAACATCATGGTCCCGCCCCCATATGCATTGATCCTTCATTGACGGCTCTTGTCTCCGCCATGTATACTTAAGCGAAGACGGCGACATGTCCGAAAGATACGCCGGCCGGGGAGAAGCAGCAAGTATCCGGCAAAAATGGCGCGGAGGAAGGAAAGCATGGGCAAGCCCCCAAAGAAAAAAAAGACAAGATCCCTTGCCGGGACCTTTACCGTTCTGACCGCAGTGATCGTCTGCGCGATTCTTGTGATCCTGTTCGCGGTTTTGTATGTCGGCGGCCTGCGCTGCGGGATTCCCGCGCAGGCGCTGCGCCGGACCGCTGTTCTTTATCTGATTATCGGAGCCGCACTTTTATGTGCGGCTGTTTTTACTGTCCGCTGCGCGGTAAAAAAGCGAATCCTCGAGCCAATCCGCTCGATCGAGGAGACGGCGGTGCATTATTCCGGCGATCTGTCTGACGGCAATATCGATGATTTTTACTTCGGGCATCTGAATCTGGGAACGGGAGATGAGTTTGAGGAGCTGACCACGATCCTTTCCGGGATGGAGCGGGATATCGCCGAGTCCGGGCGCAAGCTTATGCTCGCAACGGCGGAAAAGCAGCGGATCAGCACGGAGCTGACCGTCGCAAATGATATCCAGGAGAATATGCTGCCGAACCTGTTTCCGCCATTTCCGGACCGGAAAGAATTTGATATTTACGCCACGATGGATCCGGCCAAAGAGATCGGGGGAGACTTCTTTGACTTCTTCCTGATTGACCCGGAGCATCTCGGCATCGTGATGGCGGACGTCTCCGGAAAGGGGATACCGGCCGCTCTCTTTATGATGTCTTCGATGATCGTCATCGACAACTATGCGGGGCTCGGCTATTCGCCCTCGAAGGTTCTGGAACTCTCCAACGATAGCATCTGTTCAATGAAGCTGGCGAATATGTTCGTGACGGTCTGGTTCGGCGTCCTCAATCTGGCCACCGGCGTCGTGACAGCTGCCAATGCAGGCCACGAATATCCGGCCGTCCGCCGCGCGGGAGGCGATTATGAACTCCTGAAGGAGCGGCACGGATTTGTTGTCGGCGGCATGGAAAATATCCGGTACAAGGAATACAGTTTCCGCCTGCAGCCGGGCGACGCTCTGTTCCTGTACACGGACGGCGTGCCGGAGGCAACGGATCCCGAGGGACATTTTTACGGATGCGGCAGGATGCTCGACGCCCTGAACCGGGCCGGGGACCTGCCGCCCAAAGAACTGCTTGAAAGCGTGCGCGCCGACGTGGACCGGTTTGTCAGTTCGGCGCCGCAGTTTGACGATCTGACGATGCTCTCGATCAAGTATTACGGGAAAACCGAAAGATCTTAATTCATAAACGTTCTCATCACCCAGAGAATGGGTTTGTAATAGAGCGGCCTGAGTTCGCGGTCGGCTTCCTGAAGCGCTTTCCGGATCGGAAGATGCTGGGGACAGTGCTTTTCGCACTTGCCGCATCTGACGCACTGAGAGGCAAAGGCCGGCTCCTTCCGGAATCCGACCGTCTGCACATATTCATGCCGCGCGGCGCTTTTCTTTTCCGTATACATGCGGTTCCAGGCGCGGAATGCGGCCGGTATGTCGACGCCTTTCGGGCAGGGCATGCAGTAATTGCAGCCGGTGCATCCGATCTTCATCGAGGCATTGATCTCGGCTTTTATCTGTTCGATCAGGTCGAAGTCTTCCCGGGTGAACTCGCCGGCGCGGGCTTCCGAAGCGATGCGGCAGTTTTCCTCTACCATGTCGATTGAGTTCATACCGGAGAGGACACAGGTTACGGCGTCCTGGTCCCACAGCCAGCGCAGGCCCCATTCCGCGGGTGTGCGGTGCTTTTCATCGGCCGCTATGATCGAAAGGGCCTTTTCGGGAAGAAGGCTGACGAGCCGGCCTCCCCTGAGCGGTTCCATGATGATCACCGGAATTCCCTTCTTTGCGGCGGCTGTCAGGCCTTCCCTTCCCGCCTGGCTCGTCTCGTCAAGGTAGTTGTACTGAATCTGGCAGAAATCCCAGTCGTATGCATCCAGCACTTTAAGAAACATTTCCGTATTGCCGTGGAATGAGAAGCCGATGTTGCGGATCGCCCCGGAGGCCTTCTTTTCGCGGATCCATTCCCGGATGCCGAATTTCACGAGATTGTTCCATTCGGCAATATCCGTGATCATATGCATCAGATAGTAGTCGATGTGATCCGTGCGGAGCCGCTTCAGCTCCTCGTTAAAGTACCGGTCGATCGCGCCGGCGTTTTTGACGAGATACTGCGGGAGCTTTGTCGCGATGTTGACTTTGTCGCGAAGCTTGTTCTCATCAAGAAACCGGCCCAGAAGCTCTTCGCTGCCGCCGTATACGTAGGCGGTGTCGAAATAATTGACGCCGAGTTCGTAAGCGCGCATCAGCTCTTTGGCCGACTTTTCATAGTCAAAGGAAGCTCCTTTTCTGGAGAAGCGCATACAGCCGTAACCGAGAATCGAGATCGGTTCGCCGTGCCTGTCCTTGCGGTATTGCATATCCATCCTCCTGCATGTCCAACTGCTCATCCGGAACAGTTTGTTCTCGTTCATTATAACATGGTGCCGTGAAAGCTCAACAAAAGGAAGCCCGTCTTTCATGCGGAAACGGTATGATTGGGTAGTGCAAAAAGGCGCCATTTCCAATATAATAGCTAAGACGGCAAACTATGGGAATCAATATGAAAAGAAAGGAAATGCCATGAAAAAGATCTGTCGTACCGGTATGCTGATTGTCCTTATGCTCCTTATGGCTGCGCCGCTTCAGGTTCAGGCGGCGTCGAAAAAGTATGTGAAACTCTACAGGACGCTTCTCGAGACGGGAAAAAGGACCGTGCATACGGCGGTCGGCTCGTATGACATCAAATTTGTTTCGTTCAGGCTGCTGGACATCAACCGCGACAAGACGCCGGAGCTGATCATTAAAAATACAGAACCGGACAAGTCCTTTTCGACCGTGATGGTTTATACCGTGAAAAAGGGCAAACTGGTTTACTGCGGCGAGTATTACACCAAAACCTTCTCGGATCTCCTGTACAGCAAAAAGGACAAGGGAATCCGCGACGAATGGTGGACGAACGGCGTCGGCGGATACGGGTATGTGACCTGGGGCCTCAATTCGAAGAAGAAGGTCGCCGCGAAGCGCTGGGCCTGGTCCGGCGCGGAAAGCTACGGCGGGACGAAGCTCATCTACAAAAAAGGCGTAAAAGAGAAGAAGACGACCAAATCGAAATATAATAAGTACGTCAAAAAATACTTTGCAAAGAAGCGTTTCAAGACGTATCATTTCCTGAAGAACACGGCGGCAAACAGGGCCGCCATCAAGTGAGAGGCGGAGATGTCCCGTGTACTGACTTATAAAGCGGAAGAGGCGGACGCCGGGCGGTGCGTCCGGGATATCATACGCGAGGAGTTCTGCCTTGCGGCGCACGATATCGCGAGGGCAAAATACCGGACGCGGAACGGCATCGCCGTGAACGGCGAGGTGTCGATGGTAAACCGCACTCTGGTGCTCGGGGACACAGTGACGGTCGTGCTCGGGGACGAGCAGCCTGAAAAAACGGTTCCGTCTCCCGGGCCGATCGAGATCCTGTATGAGGACGAGGACGTGATCTGCCTGAATAAACCGGCCGGAGTGGTCGTCCATCCGTCGCACGGACATTTCGCGGACACGCTCGGGAACCGCCTCGCCGCGTATTTTGCCGGTAAAGGAGAGGCGCATGAGATCCGCACGATCGGGCGTCTCGACAAGGACACAACCGGCGTGATCTCATTCGGAAAAAGCCGGACGGCCTGCGCCATACTGGCCGGCCAGATCAGAAGGCCGCGGCTTGGCGGTGAGGACGGGTCTTTGAAGAAGCAGTATCTTGCGCTGGCCGCCGGATCCTTTGAGACGCCTGAGGGAGAGATCGATCTTCCGATCAGCCGGGAATATGAGGAGAAGATCCGGCGCGTCGTGCGTCCGGACGGCGATCCCGCGCTCACGCGGTACCGCGTGCTTCGGCAATATGAGCGCTACGCGGTTCTCAGTCTTGAGATTGAGACGGGACGCACCCATCAGATCCGCGTACATATGGCCCATACCGGGCACCCGCTCCTCGGAGACCCGATCTACGGGCCGGGCGAGGCGTGCCGCATCCTGCCCGAACCGCCTCTTGAAACCGGGGGCGGCGATGATCTGCCGGCGCGCCTGAGTTTCGGAGCGGATCCTTCCGCGGCCGTTCCCGCGATGCCGGAGAGGGCGGCTCTTCACGCCTGGAAAGCCGGGTTCATACAGCCTTTTTCCTACAGGCGCATTTTCGTGACAGCACCGGTCCCGGAGGATATGAGACAGTATCTGTGATCCGGGACAGACAGAAACAAAGATCCTTAACGGCCGGTTCTTATTCAGAGCCATGCGGTATCGCCGGACGGATCATGGAGGATAAAATAGTATGATTGTATTGCTTAAAGAACATCCCGATGAGAGACAGCTTGACAATCTGCTCGGCTGGCTCAGAGAGCGCGGCATCGACGTACACCCGACGGTGGGCGAGCACCAGACGATCCTGGGGCTCATCGGCGATACGTCCAAGATCGATATCGACCTGATCTCCGCGCTCGATATCGTGGACGACGTGAGGCGTGTCCAGGAACCGTATAAAAATGCAAACCGGAAATTCCATCCGGACGATACGGTGATCCGGATCGGCTCGACGCAGATCGGCGGGGGAAGCCTGACGCTGATCGCAGGTCCCTGCTCGGTTGAGTCCGAGGAACAGATTGTCGGGATCGCGAAGGCGGTCAAGGCGAGCGGCGCAACGATTCTCCGCGGCGGCGCCTTCAAGCCCCGCACATCCCCCTATGCGTTCCAGGGCATGCACATCGAGGGCATCCGCCTTCTGCTGAAAGCGAAGGAAGCGACCGGCCTGCCGGTCTGCACCGAGATCATGGACGCGAGCCAGCTGCCGCTGTTTGAGGACATTGACATCCTCCAGGTCGGGGCGAGAAACATGCAGAACTTCTCCCTGCTCAGGGCGCTCGGTAAGACAAGGAAGCCGGTCCTTCTTAAGCGGGGCATGGCGGCCAGCTATCAGGACCTGCTGATGAGCGCGGAGTATATCCTCGCGGGCGGAAATCCGAATGTCATTTTGTGCGAGCGCGGGATCCGCACGTTTGAGACCTATACGAGAAATACGCTGGACCTGGCCTGCATCCCGTCGCTGAAGACCCTGTCCCACCTTCCGGTCATCATCGACCCGAGCCACGCGACAGGGAAAGCCGCACTTGTTCCGTCAATGGCCTGCGCGGCGGTTGCGGGAGGCGCGGACGGACTGATCATCGAGGTCCACAACGATCCGGCGCACGCGCTGTGCGACGGACCGCAGTCCATCACGCCCGCCGCGTTTGACAAACTGGCGGGGGAACTGGAGCAGATACACCAGATCGTACAGGGAGACCGCGAAGATGTCATCATCCGGTAAGGAAAGGACAGCCGGCCGGATCAAGCCCGTTGCGTGCCAGGGCACCGAAGGCGCCTACTCGCAGATCGCGGCGAGCCGGCTGTTTCCGGACGGCTCATTTCTGTATTTCAAGAACTTCCGGGCGGTGGCACGCGCCGTCAGTGAGGGCATGTGCAGGTACGGCGTTCTGCCGATCGAAAACAATACATACGGATCCGTCAAGGATGTCTACCGGGTGATCGGGGAGGAGCAGGTCAGGATCGTGCGCGGATACACGCTCGAGATCGATCACTGCCTTCTTGCGAAGCCGGGAACAAAGCCGGAGGACGTCCGGTCGGTCTGCTCCCACGAGCAGGCGCTCGGACAGTGCTCGGAGTTTTTGCATGAGCTGGGCGACAAGGTGCGGGTTGTGCCGAGCATGAATACAGCCGTCGCCGCGCGCACGGTCGCGGAATCGCAGGATCCCGGCGCGGCCGCCATTTCCTCGAAAGAGTGCGCAGAGCTTTACGGCCTCCAGGTCATCAGGAGGCACATCGCGGACACGGATCATAATTACACGAGATTTATCTGCGTGGCGAAGGAACAGGAAGAACTCGGCGATGCGAGCCGGATCTCCCTTATGATTGCGATTCCGCACCGCGCAGGTTCCCTGTCCGCCGTCCTTAAGCTGTTCGCTGACCGGGGCATCAATCTCCTGAAGATCGAGAGCGCGCCGATACCCGGACGGGATTTCGAATTTCTCTTTTATATTGATATTGAGGCGTCCTGCCGGGATCCGAAGACAAGGGAGATCCTCCGTGAACTTGAGGATATGTGTCCGATGTACCGTTTTCTCGGAAACTATACCGAGGAGACGGACTGAGCCGTCTTTCCGCATTCATGCGCAGGTGCGGAGCGGACTTGAGAATGTCCGCTTTACAGGCCGGAAATGAACGTGTACAATAAAATACGATTATCAAAGTGAGATCACAAGGGACTGGATCACGGGAGGAAAACTATGAACAGGGGTATCAAGATCAGTATTCTCGGCGCAGGGCGCGTCGGTTCGGCCGTGGCGCACACCATCGCGGTGCAGGGGCTTGCCTCTGAGATCGTGCTTGTCGACATCGACAAGGATAAGGCCAAGGGTGAAGCGCTCGATATACGCCAGGGAAATGCTGTGCTGGACGTCCCGGTTCAGGTAAATGACGGAGAGTATGTCGATACGGTTGATTCCGATATCATCATTTTCACACTCGGGGCAGCGAGAAAGCCCGGTCAGTCGCGGATTGACCTGGCTCAGGGAAATGTAGACATCATCCGCCAGGTGATCCCGCAGGTCGTGCGTCTGTCGCCCGGTGCAAAGTACGTGGTTGTCAGCAATCCGGTTGACATCATTACGTACACGATCCTGAAGATCTCCGGTCTGCCGGACAATCAGGTGATCGGGACCGGCTGCCTGCTTGACACCGCCAGACTTCGCACCGAGGTCGCTCAGTACGCGAAGGTAAGCCCGAAAAACATCCATCTCAACGTATACGGGGAGCACGGCGCGACGGCCATGATCCCGTTTTCGAGGGGCACGATTTACACGGAAAAATTTGACCGGTTTGTCGCGAATCACCCCGAACTGCCGATCCCGAGCTGCAGCGAGCTGCTCGAAAGCGTCCGCGGCGCGGGCGGAAAGGTGATCAAACTGAAGGGTGCGACTTATTTCGCGGTTTCGATCGTGACGGCGTATCTTTGCAAATGCATCCTTCACGATTCCAAGGCGGTGCTTCCGCTGTCCACGATGCTGCACGGGGAATACGGCATTGACAATGTCTGCCTGTCTCTTCCCTGCGTCGTCGGTGCGAGAGGAATCGAAAAAGTCAACACGCCGGGCCTGAGCGAAACGGAAGTCGAGGCTCTGAGGCTGTCCGCCAAATCACTCAAGGACGTGACAACAGGCCTCGGAATCTGACGGGGCCTATTCTTTCTGGGAAGGAAAACATGATACACCGGTAACCGCATATGAACTATGCCATCATTTTCTTTGTATGCGTCCAGATTATTACATCACTCATGATCGGCTGGAACGGCATCATCACCTTCTTCGGGCTGATGAAAGAGAAGCAGCCGGCAGGAAACAGCGAGCCGAGAAATCGGTTCGCCGTTGTTGTATGCGCTAAAAATGAAGAAAAGGTTTTGAGCCACCTGCTGAAAAGTCTCGAGGAACAGGATTATCCCAAAGATTTCTGGCATGTGTATCTTCTGGCAGACCACTGCACGGACGGGACCGCCCGTCTTGCGGCTTCGTATCCTTTTGTGACCGTTTTCGAGAGAACGGACGGACCGGAATCCGGAAAGGGAGCCGTGCTTGCCTGGGGCATCGCAAAGATCCTGAGGGAAAAAGCGGACACGTTTGACGCCCTCATGACATTTGACGCCGACAACGTGGCAAAAAGCGACTTCATGAGCCGCATGAACGAGCACCTGAACAAAGGGAACCAGCTCGTTCAGGGAAACCGCCTCGGCGGAGAGCCTTACAGAACCTATATTACAAAGTGGTACACCTGCTACTGGACGTTCTATTCGCTCTTTTATTCGTATCCTCGCGAGAAGCTGGGCTTATCCTGCTTCCTGACGGGGACCGGTTTTGCTGTCAAAAAAGAGCTGCTTGAGACGTACGGCTGGAGCACCAACTCCATCACGGAAGACGTGGAGTTTGCCTTCCAGCAGTGTCTCCGCCACGGGCGGACGGCGTTCTGCTTTGACGCGTTCTGCTATGATGAGCAGCCGTCTTCTTTTCTGGTCATGATCCGGCAGCTGGCGCGGTGGTGCACAGGCAATTATCAGATCTTTTACCGCTATTTCGGAAAATGGCTCCAGGCTTTCCGGGAAGAGAGGAGCGTCCGGATCTTTGACAATCTGATGCTGCTTCTGATGGGACCGTGCAGCGTTCTCAACCTGATCGCCCGCACGGCGGTCAATATCCTGATGATCTGCCATTTCGGACATATCCACATCCTGCAGATTGTGTTCTTCCTGTTCAGCTATATTTTCACCGTAGGCGCGGCAATCATCGTGACAAGATATTTCAGGATTCCGCTCAAAAAGCTGAAGCCGGCGATTTTCACGTTCCCGGCTTTCCTGTATCTCTACACATTCTGCTCACTGTATTCCATGCTGTTTCCGCAGAAAAAGTGGAAACCGATCGCACACGAAGGTCTGATGGACGAGCAGTGACTATCCGGAGGAGAGCATGACCAGGACACTTATTTTGTATGACGGGAAAATGACGTCGGCCGAGCGGATCGCCGTCCAGCTTTGTTACATGGTCGGCAGCGCGCTCGCGGCGGATATTGACGAGGCTCCGGCGGATCTTACGCCTTACGGCGGATTCTGTTTTGTTTTCAACTTCTATGGGACCGTGACAGTCGGGAAGACGAAATCATTTTTGTCGGAGCACAAAGAGTTTCTTTCGGGAAAGCGACTCGTCATGGTCGGGATCGGGTATTCCGATCAGGGCTATTCCAAGTACGTCGTGGACACGGAAGAAGAGATCGGGCTTGACGGCATCGCGGGCATCTTCATCGCTTCTGAAAAGCAGACGACCCGCGCGGGGTACGAGATCGGCAAGATGATGCGCGTGCCGATGAGGGCGGTGAATAAGCAGATCCTTGATCAGGAGATCCGTTCTTTTATCGCCGCGCACACGTCGATGGCGCTTGCGACCGGCGCGGACCGGTATGTGCGGTGTACGCCGCTTCAGTATCTGTTTACCTCCGATGCGTTTTATATTGTGACCGAGGGCGGAAACAAGTTCCGCGGGATTCTTGAAAACGGAAGAGTAAGCGCGGCGATCTTCGATCCGGAAGGCGGGGATGAGCGCGCTTCGTCGCTCCACTTCCAGGGCGAAGCGGAAGCGGTTCCGGCCGGTACGGACGAATATCTTTCGGTGATGGCTGAGAAGAACCTGACGCCCGAAAGACTGAAAGCCCTTCCGGTTACGATGTTCCTGATCCGGATCACGCCTCTCAGGTATGAATACGTGCACCCGGAATTTGAGCAGCAGGGCTATGACGCCGTGCAGTTCCTCGAGACGGAGCAGCTGAGGAAGATCCGCCGCGAAGGGCGCGACTACGTCGCCCGCGAGCGCTCAAAAGGGCAGCCCAGAAAGGCCATCCTGGGAGACGACGGCAGGAAGAAGGTTGTGACAATCCCTGAAGTCGACGTCATGAGCGGCTGGGAGACCAGTGCCTCACATGCCGCAGACGAGGACCGGGAACGGGAAGACGGGGAACGCGAAAGAACGGTGCGGGAAGACAGAACCGGCCGGGAGGACCGGGCCGGGAGAGAGCGGGCCGAACGCAGGGCGAGACGTCCTCGCGCAGAAGCCGATGAAGTGGATCAGCCCCTCTTTGATGAGGCGGAAGAGATCCGGAGCGTGAAGACCAAAAAGCGCGGACACGGCGGAGAGCGGAAAACAGCCCGGAAAGAAGCCCGGAAAGGAAAGAACAAGGGCGGTGTCTTCGGGCGGATCGGGAAGATCCTTCTGATCGACGAAGAAGACGGGGAAGAAGACGAGTGACGGAGACAGCGCACCGCGGGATCGAAAACACGAAAGCAGACAAAAGACCGGCTGCATGTTCAGGCACATGCAGCCGGTCTTCTTTTTCCTGAGCGAGGCGCTTTACAGCAGCCGGATCCCCTTTGCTTCGCAGTCCTTCCTCATGTCATCGGGCCAGATCGAAGCCTGCACTTCGCCGACATGCACTCTGCCGAGAAGCAGCATGCACAGACGGGACTGGCCGATTCCGCCGCCGATCGTCAGCGGCAGCGTGCCGTCGAGGACGGCGCGGTGGTAGGGCAGGGCGGCCCGGTATTCGCAGTTTGCGGCGGCGAGCTGCTTCCGCATGGACTCGGAGTCGACGCGGATCCCCATGCTGGAGATCTCGAGGGCGCATTGAAGCGGCTCGAAATAGAAGAGGATGTCGCCGTTCAGATTCCAGTCGTCGTAGTCCGGCGCGCGTCCGTCGTGGGGCTTGCCGTCGGCAAGCGGCCATCCGATCCGGCTGATGAAGACGGCGCCGTGCTCCCGCGTGATCAGGTCCTCCCTCTCCTTGCGGGTCTTGTCCGGCCAGCGCTCTTCGAGTTCCCCGGTCGTCGTGAAGAAGATGTCGTCCGGAAGGCGGTAGACGGCTTCCGGCCAGCGGTACCAGACTTCGTGCTCGGTGTGCTTGATGATCCGGAAGATGCTTCTGACGACGCCTTCCAGAAAGTGATCGTTCCGCTCGTCGCGGGTCATGACCATCTCCCAGTCCCACTGGTCGACGTAGCAGGAATGCAGATTGTCAAGCTCCTCGTCGCGGCGGATCGCGTTCATATTGGTATAAAGACCCTCACCGGGCTGAAAACCGTACATTCCGAGGGCGTGGCGCTTCCACTTGGCCAGTGACTGGACGACTTCAAATGTTTCCCCCGGGATCGCTTTCATATCAAAAGCCACCGGACGCTCGACGCCGTTCAGATTGTCGTTGAGACCGGATGCGGTCGAGACAAAGAGCGGAGCGGAGATGCGCTCGAGTCCCATCTCACGGCCGAATTCCTTCTGGAACAGGTCGCGTATGAACTTGATCGCGTCCTGCGTCTCCCGGACGGTCATGTGCGGATCATAGTGTTCAGGAATTTTGTAAATCATAGGCGGTACCTCACATCTGCATGAGCGCAGGTCCGGCCCTGATTCTTATCCGGGACTGTTCCGGTGAATCTGCCCCCTGCTGCTTGCCTTTTAAGAAATCGATTACTATAATACTACGTAAGCTGTTTTTATTGCAAGCTGTGTGTGGGTCCGACAGCGAAATTGAGTCTGTCTGAAGCCGCGCAGCAGGGTTTTCTTCCAGGAGGATACATGAAAACAATACGCATACTTGCAGGAGAGGTTAAGGAATTCAAGCTCTCTTCGATTCTGACCCCTCTCTTTATTGTGCTTGAGGTCGTGGTCGAGACGATGATTCCCATGCTGATGGCCACGATTGTGGACAAGGGTATTGCGGGAAAGGATCTGTCTGTCATCGTCAAAACCGGCACCTTGATGCTGCTGCTGGCGCTTTGCGGTCTTACTGCCGGTATCCTGGCCGGTGTGTTCGGTGCAAGGGCTTCGATGGGCTTCGGCCGGAATCTGCGCACGGCCATGTATCAGAACATTCAGACTTTCTCATTTTCCAATATTGACAGATATTCCCCGTCCGGCCTCGTGACGCGTCTGACGACGGACGTGGTCAACATCCAGAACGCGTACCAGATGATCCTGAAGATGTTTGTGCGCGCCCCGTTTTCCATGATTGCGGCGATGACGGCCGCTTTCATGATCAACGCCCGGATTGCCCGGATCTATCTGATCGCGGTGATCTGTCTTGCCGTCTTCCTTTTCCTGATCATGGGCAGGACGACAAAGTTTTTCCGCATGGTCTTCACAAAGTATGACGCGTTAAATGAGAGCGTCGAGGAAAATGTCGCCTCGATCCGGGTTGTAAAGGCATTTGTCCGCGAGGACTATGAGAAAACCAAATTCCAGACGGCGGTTGAGAACATTTACAGGCTCTTCGTGAAGGCGGAGAACAACATGATCATCGTCATGCCGGTCATGATGGGAACCGTCTACACAGTGATCATGCTGATCTCGTGGACGGGCGCGCACATGATCGTGGACAGTTCGCTCACCACGGGAGAACTGATGAGCCTCCTCAACTACTGCATGAATATCCTCATGTCGCTGATGATGCTGTCGATGATCTTCGTGATGGTCACGATGAGTACCGCATCCGCGCAGCGTATCGCGGAAGTCATCTCCGAAAAGAGCGATATCGTAAATCCCGACAATCCGGTCCGTGTCGTTTCGGACGGCAGCATTGACTTCGACGACGTGGACTTTGCGTACAGAAAAGACAGCCAGGGCATGGTGCTGAAGGATATTGATCTTCATATCAGGTCGGGAGAAACCATCGGCATCATCGGCGGCACCGGCTCCGGCAAGTCGTCGCTGGTCAGCCTGATCTCCAGACTCTACGACGCGTCGGAAGGTACGGTCCGCGTCGGAGGCCGGGACGTCAGGGAGTATGATCTCGAGTCGCTCCGCAACCAGGTGGCGGTCGTCCTGCAGCAGAACGTCCTCTTCACCGGCACGATCCTCGATAACCTCCGGTGGGGAAAAAAGGACGCGACGGAAGAGGAGTGCAGGGAAGCCTGCAGGATGGCCTGCGCAGATGACTTTATCATGCGTTTCCCGGACGGATACGGGACACAGATCTCCCAGGGCGGCACAAATGTATCCGGCGGTCAGAAGCAGAGACTCTGCATCGCCCGCGCGCTTCTTAAAGATCCGAAGATCCTGATCCTCGATGATTCGACGTCGGCGGTGGATACCGCGACCGACGCGAGAATCAGGGACGCGATGGCGAAGGCGAAACCGGGCATGACAAAGATCATCATCACGCAGCGCATCGTATCAGCCGAGCGGGCTGACCGCGTCATCGTCATGGATAACGGACGGATCAGCGGGTTCGATACACCGGAAGCGCTCCTTAAGACAAACCGGATCTATCAGGACATCTATGAGGCGCAGAAGGAGGGCGGAGGCGACTTCGACATCCGCGCCGCGCAGTCGGATGACTCAGGCTCAGTCCGGACGGATTCCGGGAAAGGAGGTGAGGCGTAATGGCGGAGAAGCAGAAGCAAAGCGTACAGCCGAATGCCGTACACGGCGGCCGTCCGCCAAGAGGCGTAAAGGTCCGCATGGAAGGCGCCGGACCGATCTTCAAGCGCCTGATGGCGTATATCCTGAAGCGCTACGCGGTCCAGATCCTGATCGTGCTGGTGCTCATCGTGGTGAGCGTACTGGCTTCTGTGCAGGGAACGCTCTTTATCCGGACCCTGATCGACGGCTATATCACGCCGATGGTGACGTCCGGAAGCCGCGATTTCGGACCGCTCGGCCGGGCGATCGCACGCGTCGCGGTATTCTACGGAATCGGGGTGGCGGCCGCCTATGCGCAGAACAAGATCATGGTGTATGTCGGGCAGGGCCTCCTCCGCGATATGCGGGAGGATATCTTCGATCACATGGAGACGCTGCCGATCCGCTACTTTGACCAGCATACCCGCGGCGAGATCATGTCGGTCTATACAAACGATATCGATACGCTCAGGCAGATGGTCAGCCAGGCCCTGCCGCAGGCGTTTAACTCCGCGATCACGATCGGCTCGGTCGTCATCAGCATGCTGTCCCTCAGCGTCATCCTGACGCTGGTCACCTTTGTGATGTCCGGCTTCATGCTGTTTACAACGGGTAAGCTCGCGGGCCTGTCCGGAAAGAACTTCATCGACCAGCAGAAGAACCTTGCCGGTTTGAACGGATTTATCGAGGAAATGATGAACGGCCAGAAGGTCGTGAAGGTGTTCTGCTATGAAGACGAGGCGAAGGAACGTTTTGCCGGTCTGAACGAGAATCTGTATGTCAGTGCCCGGAAGGCCAACGCATTTTCCTCCATCCTGATGCCGGTCAACGCGCAGATCGGAAACGTCAGCTATGTACTGTGCGCGATCATCGGCGGCATCCTCGCCCTGAACGGGATCGGCTCGCTCACGGTCGGCGCACTGGCTTCATTCCTGACCTTCAACAAGAGCTTCAACCAGCCGATCAACCAGATCAGCCAGCAGCTGAATTCGATTGTCATGGCGCTGGCAGGCGCCGGAAGGATCTTTGAACTCCTCGATGAAAAGAGTGAGACGGACGAAGGCTACGTCACACTGGTGGACGCCCGCATTTCACCGGACGGCACGATCACGGAATCCAATGAGAGGACCGGCCAGTGGGCGTGGAAGCATTTCCACAAGCAGTCGGACCAGTCGACCACGTACGTTCCGCTTGCGGGCGAGATCGTAATGGACGGAGTGGATTTCGGTTATACGGACGACAAGATGGTGCTGCACGACATCCGCCTGTACGCAAAGCCCGGGCAGAAGATCGCGTTTGTCGGCTCCACCGGCGCCGGAAAGACGACGATCACCAATCTGATCAACCGATTCTACGACATACAGGACGGCAAGATCCGGTATGACGGCATCAATGTCAACAAGATCAAAAAGCCGGACCTGAGGCGGTCACTCGGCATGGTGCTGCAGGAGACGCATCTTTTTACGACAACGGTGATGGAGAATATACGCTACGGCCGGCTTGACGCGACCGATGAGGAGGTGATCCGGGCGGCGGAGCTCGCGCATGCGGATTCGTTCATCCGGAAACTGCCGGACGGATATAACACGATGCTGCACAATGACGGCGCGAATCTGTCGCAGGGTCAGAGACAGCTTCTCGCGATCGCAAGAGCGGCGCTCGCGGATCCTCCCGTCCTCATTCTGGACGAGGCGACCTCCTCGATCGACTCCCGCACCGAGCATCTTGTTCAGGAGGGCATGGATGCGCTGATGAAGGGCAGGACGACCTTTGTCATCGCGCACAGGCTTTCAACGGTCCGGAATTCGGACTGCATCATGGTGCTGGAGCAGGGACGGATCATCGAGCGCGGAACCCACGACGAACTGATCGCGTCGAGAGGAAAGTATTATCAGCTCTACACAGGTCTTGCCGTCAGTACCTGACCGGACGGACCGCACGCGCACCGCAGTGTGTACCATATCAGAACCATATAATAAAAATCATATAAAACAATACAGGGAGGGTGTTATGAAAAAACTGAGATGTATGCTGCTGCCGCTTCTTACGATCCTTATGATCACATGCTTTGCGGCGACGGCCCAGGCGGCCGCTCTGATCCACCAGACAAAAGCGGGCGAGACTTCCGTCACTGTTTCATGGGATAAGCTGTACACCGGCAGCGGCAAGGTTCAGAACTATGAAGTGAGCTGGGGAGACGCGTACAACAATTACACCAGGAAAAGCGGCAGGCTTTCCGCTTCCACGAAAACCTATACGATCAAAAACCTCGCGAAGAATTCGCCCTGCTACGTTGGGGTGACGGTTTACTACACGCTTTCACACGGGACGAGCTCTTCGGTTTCCTTCTCGACCAAGACCAATACGAAGCCTTCCAAAGTGACCAAATATTCGGCTTATGATTTCAGTTACAGCGGCAAAGGTCTCCGCGTGGCCTGGGAAGCCCCGAAAGGCGGCAATTATCTCAAATACCAGTATCAGATCGTGAACGGAAGCGGGAAACCGGTACTCAAAGGCACGACGTCGCTTCGTTCGCTGACCCTCAGTAAATATAAGTACTATAACAAGGTGATGAGGATCCGCGTCCGTGCGTTCACAACGGATAACTACGAGTCGAAAACCTGGTACGGCCCGTGGTCCGCATACAAGGCGCTCGTGCCCCAGCCGATCTTAAAAAACAAGGTTGATTACAAAAACGGGAAAGTGACGCTTCACTGGAGCAAGGTCAAAGGGGCTAAAAAGTATATTCTCTATCTCTCAAAGAGCCGGGATAAAGGATACAAGAAGGTCGCGACCGTAAAAGGAAGCAAGAAGAGCAAGACGCTCAGCAGCTTCAAGGGCAGGAAGTTTGAGATCGGTCCGAACTACTACGTGAAGATCGTGACGGTTTCCAAGTACGGAAAGAGCAACAAGTATTCGATGGGCTCGTTCCATCTGTACAGACGTTTCGTCTGAGAACATGAGGAAGAGGCGCGCAGGCCGCTTTTGCGGAGGCGCGCCTCTATTTGTATGCGTTGTATGCATTTCTTCCCGCCCCGAGGCCCAAAAAAAGAAATCCCGGAGGAATTTCCCGTAAAGCAAAAAAGGACCCGCCTGTGCGGATCCTTTCTGTATGGAACGTACAGGGCTCGAACCTGTGACCTTTCACACGTCAAGCGAATGCTCTCCCAGCTGAGCTAACGTTCCGAAGCGTGACCGTTACCGTGTCAACAAATCGCATTATAACACACCTTTTTCGCTTTGTAAATTGCTTTTTTGCTAATATAGGGGTAAAATTGAAACAATTCACGCCTATGAGCCGGACAGACAGAGGGAGGGAGCTCTCTTGCAGATTTTCATATATTTGATTTTTCTCGTTGCCGCGCTTCTTCTGATCGCGATGTATCCGGGCAGAGGACGGCGCGAACGCATGACTCTTTTTATGCGTCAGATGATTGCCCACCGCGGGTTTCACGACAACGCGGGCGACGCCCCGGAGAACTCGATGGCGGCCGTGCGGTATGCCGTGGAAAAGGGCTTCGGCATCGAGATGGATGTGCATGAGACGAAAGACGGACAGCTGGTGCTTCTGCACGACCGGAACCTGAAACGCGTGACGGGCTGCGACCGGAATATCGATGAGATGAACTGGAGTGAGGTCAGGAAGCTCCGGCTCTTTGATTCGAACGAAGGGATTCCCCTTCTCAGGGATGTACTCGGGACGGTCGGCGGAAAAGTGCCGCTGATTATCGAAGTGAAGGCGGACAGCCTGAAAGAAGCGGAGCGGACGTCGGAAGATCTCGCGCTTTTCCTGGATTCTTATGAGGGTCCTGCCTGCATTGAATCCTTCAATCCGGGCGCGCTCAGATGGTTCCGAAAAAACCGCCCGCAGATGCTTCGCGGACAGCTGTCGGAGAAGTTCAGGGGACTGCCGTTCCCGCACAGGCACGCCTCCTTTTTTCTCAGCTGCTGCATGATGAATTTTCTGACGAAGCCGGACTTCATTGCGTATAATGTGCGCCACCGGAACCTTTTGAGGTTCAGGATCCTGCATGATCTGTTCCACTCGGTATGCGCGGCCTGGACCGTCCGCAGCGAACAGGAACTTGCGGACGCGGCGGATTCATTTGAGATTTTTATTTTTGAAGGGTTTGACCCGCCCCGCGCCTCTTCGGAAGAAACGAAGGAGGATTCTGTGCCGGCGTGCCGCCCTGGAGGAAAGAAAAACGGGAAAACAGACAACCCGGAGAAGAAGATGAACGGGATCGTGCGCAAATATATGATCGTCAGCGGAACCGTACAGGCAGTCGGATTCCGCTACCGGGCCACCTACATTGCCCAGACGCTGGGCATCACCGGATGGGTGAGGAACCGGTACGACGACCGGGTCGAGATGGAAGTCCAGGGGAGTGAAGCCGCTCTTGGCGAGATGCTGAAGAAACTGAATGAACAGCGTTTCATTGAAATCACCGGCGTGGAGGAACGGCAGATTGAGGTCGTTCCGCATGAATATGAATTCAAGGTGCGTTATTAATGAAAAAACTGCTCTATAAAATAGCAAGATTTTCCGGCAGGCATGGTCTTTACCATGTCTGGCCGATGATTTTTTATATGATTATCTATCTGGCATGGTTTCATATCGTGGAAGCCATTCCGAGAACGCATTATCTGGCGATCACGATGCCGGTCGACCGGGTGATCCCGTTCGTCGAGGTCTTTGTTCTGCCGTATGTGTCCTGGTTCGCTTTCGTCGTGATCGGGATTACGGGATGTTATCTCGCTGACCGGGACACCTACGATTCACTGGCGACAAGCCTCATGATCGGGATGACGCTGTTCCTTTTTGTGTCGACGTTTCTGCCGAACCGCCAGCCGCTCAGGCTGATCGAAATGCCCCGGGACAATGTGTTCACGAGGATGATCACCGCTCTTTGGAAAACCGATACGCCGACCAATGTGTGGCCCAGTATTCATGTTTTCAACACGGCCGCGGTTGAGATGGCGATCCTGAAGTCAAACTATCCGCCGTTTAAAAAGATGCCGCTGCGGATCATCCTTACGGTCTGGTCGGTGCTGATCATCCTGTCGACTGTCTTTATCAAGCAGCACTCGATGTTTGACGTGCTGACGGCTCTCGGCCTCATCGCAGTCTGCTACATCAGGATTTACAGGGAGGACGCGGCGTTTCGGTTCAGGAGATGGGACGCGTTTGCGCTCGGATTTGAAGAAGAAGCGGAAAAAAGGGCATAAAAAATGGACGGTACAGGGCTCGAACCTGCAACCCCTCACACGTGAAGCGAGTGCTCTCCCATTGAGCTAACCGTCCG
>CACXFK010000041.1 GCA_902766945.1 uncultured Lachnospiraceae bacterium
AGGAGAGCGGCAAAGCGTTCTTTCTCTTCAAGAATGGCCGTAAGCAGCGGCGTGTAATCTGTCTTAGTCCTGGCCCGGAGAAGCTCCGTGATCTCGGAAACGGGCTTCTCGATCGGCGTGAGCGAAAGATTGGCCATGATTCCTTTTAACGAGTGGGCGGCTTCAAAGGCGTCATTCAGATCGCCGGCGGCGATGGCGTTCTTCAATCTCTCGAATCCTCCGTCCGCAAGCCCCATGCCGACCATCCGCAGGTAAAATGTCTCGTTGTTCATGCAGCGCTGCAACCCTTCGCCGGTATTGGCACCCAGTGCCTTAAGTGCTTCAACTGTCAGCATTTTTCAGCCCTCCTTGTTCTGAATTTCTATTATTTATTGTATCGGTTTCATATGGAAATGCAAGAAAAAAGCACCTGTAAATTACGAAAACTCTACTGACCGTGAAAGGGTTGTGTGGTAAAATAATTCTGTATAAGTACGCACTTTAGCGTCAAAGAGATACATTTTGGTCACACGGACGAAAAAAACCTTCCGAAAAGGCCGTTTTGGTTGACAAAAATACTCTGTGAATGTATGCTTAATGAAGAGTATCTGTCTTTTTTATACAGGAGGAACAGCAGATACATGAACCAGTTTGCGGACAGCGGACGGCGTCAGGTTTTGGTGGTCGATGATGAACCGGTCAACCGGCAGATGCTGGGCTTTATACTGGAAGAACGGTATGAAGTGCTCTATGCTGAAGACGGAATTGAAGCGATGGCGGTGCTTCAGGAGAAAAAAGATACGATTGCGCTGGTGATGCTCGATCTCCTGATGCCGAAGATGGACGGCTACGAGTTCCTGAAGATCAGGCAGCAGGATGAGAGCCTGCGCATGATACCGGTGATCGTCCTGACTTCGGAAGAAAAGTCAGAACTCATGACGTTGAAGCTCGGTGCTTCAGACTTTCTGAAAAAGCCGTATGATATGCCGGAAGTCATTCTGGCACGCGCGGACCGTCTGGTCGAACTGACGGAGAACCGCAGGGTGATCCAGTCCACAGAGCGTGAAAAGCTGACGGGACTGTATACAAAACAGTACTTCTTTGAATATGTACAGCAGCGGGAGTTTTACTTCCCCGAACGCCGTATGGATGTGGCGGCGCTTAACATCGAGAAGTTCCATCTGGTCAATGAAATATTCGGCCGGACATTCGGCGATAAAGTGCTCCAGACCATCGCGGAACTGATAGAGGACTATCTCAGTGACGCGGGCGGGATCGCCTGCCGCGCCGATGCGGATTGGTTCTATCTGTATCTGGACCGTCCGGAAACGTCATACGAAGAACTGATGCGGAAGTATCAGGAACGTCTCGACAACAAGATCCGTGAGCTCCCGATCCGGCTGAGGCTCGGCATCTGTGCGGCTGAGGATCAGAAGATGGAGATCGAGCGCCGCTGCGACCGCGCCAAAAATGCCTGCGACACGATACGGGACGTCTACACGAAGACGGTGGCGTACTATGATACCGGGCTCCATGAGCAGTCACTCCTGTCCATGCGACTGATCAATGAAGTCGACGCCGCGATCATGACAAACCAGATCAAGGTCTATTACCAGCCGAAATTTTCGATATCGGGAGACCGCCCGGCACTGATGAGCGCGGAGGCGCTTGTCCGCTGGATTCATCCCGAACTGGGCATGATCAGCCCGGGGGCATTTATTCCGCTGTTTGAGAAGAACGGCCTGATCCAGAAGGTGGATTACTACGTCTGGAGAGAAGCGGCCGCACAGGTTAAGGCCTGGAAAGACCGGTACGGGGTGAGCATTCCCGTTTCGGTCAACATCTCGAGAATCGACCTGTATGACCCGATGCTTGAAGCCAAGCTGACCGGCATACTGGACGAATTCGGTCTGACAAGTGACGAGTATTATCTCGAAGTAACCGAATCAGCCTATGTCGGCGATCCGCTTTATATCATTGAGGAGATCCGCCGGCTGAGGATGCTCGGTTTCCGGATCGAGATGGATGATTTCGGTGCCGGCTACTCGTCGCTCAACATGCTGACAACCCTTCCGGTTGATGTCCTGAAGATGGATATGAAGCTTGTTCGGGATATCCACAAGGACGACAAGAGTCTGCACGTCGTGGAAGCCGTTCTTGATATCGCGCACTTTATGTCGCTTAAAGTAGTGGCAGAGGGAGTCGAAGAGCAGGCTCAATGCGATCTGCTCAAAGAGATCGGCTGCGATCTGGTGCAGGGGTGGTTGTTTTCAAAGCCGGTTCCGCCGGAAGACTTTGAGACATTTATAGGTGAGATGATTTCGGAAAGAATGATGCGCAAGCGTGTTTAAACGGAAAAGGGACGAGGACATCCTTCCGGGGATGTCCGGCATGGTTCGGGGGATGAGCTGTCTGTTCCCCGGGAATGTGGCAGGAAATGCAGACAGCTTGGTACATCGAACGAAAGACGAAGAGGGATTTCAGACATGAAGACAGGCAGATTTAGTAAAAAGTCCATTTCGAAGCAGTCCGGCGTATGGCGGAAACTTTTAGCTGCCCTTTTGATGGTGGGATGCCTTCTGCTGCCTGCCGGTCTTGTTTCGGCGGACGCGGCGACGATCAGGATTTCGCTGGGAGATTTGCCGCCTTTTGAAAAGGACATCACGATCGGCATTTATCCGGTCGGAACGGTAAAAGGAGACGGAACCTGGCAGACATTTCCGCAGATTCACCTGCCTGTCACTAAGGCTGAAGAGGGTGATGACGCGGCCAATGCCCGGCATGACGCGGAATATGAGGTGGCGGTACAGGAAGCGGAAGCCCTGATCAAGAACATGGATCCGTCTTATACAGAGACGGTTGACCTCGACACGGGAAATCTTGAGTTTGAAGGAGTGGGGACAGCGGTCTATTTCGGCAAGGTAATCGACGGCCCGCTCGATTTCAGCATGAGCCCGTTTTTTGTTGCGGCTGTGACGGAGATCCAGTTCGACATGTCTCCGAAGTGGCAGCTGACGACAACCGCAAAAGTCAGGAAAGTCTGGCAGGATGACGAAAATAAAGGCCCGGGAAACAGGGACAACATCAGACCTCAGGCCATCATTGTGTCCCTGTATCAGGACGGAAAGCCTTATGAGGAGAACGGCTCCACACTGATCAGAACCCTGAACGACAGCAACAACTGGGAAGCAGAAGTGAAGGGCCTTCCGAAGTACGCGGATGCGTCCACGTCCCGGTCGGATCATCTCTACGAGTACACATGGAAAGAAGTGGGGTCCGACCTGAGCGATCCTGCATTTTACTCGAGCGACTTCAAGGTGGAGGGCTACACAAAGACGGAAGCCTTAAGCGAACAGCCAAAGCCCGGAAATGAAGACTTTGCACACGACTGGGTGACGACGGTCACCAATACGCACGATCCCGAGCGGATTAATCTTGAGGTCCATAAAGAATGGGATGACAATAATAACCAGGACGGCGTGAGGCCGCCGTCCCTCGAGGTGACACTTTTCAAGAGCGCAGGCGGAAAAACCGAAGCAGCCGGGAAGGTGACGCTTAATGAGGCGAATAACTGGACCGATCATATCGACGGACTTTTCGTCAAAGAGCACGGCGAAGACATTGCTTACGAGTGGAAAGAAGCGGAGATTAAAGACTACGAGCTGACAGGCCAGTCCGCGGAAGTCGTCACTTCGGGCGGCGTATCACGCGTGCGCACGACGCTGACGAACCACTATGACATAAAGAAGACGACGGCTACGATCACAAAGATCTGGAATGACAACCACAATCAGGATGTCAGAAGGCCGGAATCCATTACGCTGACACTCCGGAAAAATGGAGCCGATTTCGGGACGCATACCCTGACGGCCAAGGATATCGCCGGAAACGAGAACACATGGAGCTATACATGGACAGGGCTTGACCGCTACACGGACGGAAAAGAAAACGACTATACGTGGGCGGAGCCTCAGATTCAGTATTATACCGCGGGCAAGCCGGAGAAGTCAGGCACCCAGACGACCATCACCAATACGCATACCCCTGAGACGAAGACGATCACCGTGATCAAGAACTGGGATGACGACAGTGACCGCGACCGCGTCCGCCCTGACCAGATCCAGCTCAGGATCCGCGACAATTTTGATTACGACCAGATGGTCACGTTGACAGCGTCCGGAAACGCAGTATCCGGCAATGCCAATCAGTGGCGGTATGTGTCCGGCCCGCTTCCGCGCTATAAAAACGTGGACGGAACGAGGGAAGAGATCCAGTATTCGATCCAGGAAGTGGACGTAAAGTCTGCCTACTATGAGGCCGGTACACCGTCCAAGGACGGCAATACCTGGACGATCACAAATAAGCATGAGCCGTCCACCACAGATGTCAGCGTGGAGAAGGTCTGGGCTGACGGCAGCGATGTGGATGGTCTCCGCCCGGCAAGCGTCGAGGTGGTTCTGCTCGCTGACGGGAGCAGGCAGGGCGACCCGGTGACGCTCGACGAAAGCAATAACTGGTCCTACCGCTGGACAGGCCTTCTGACAAAGAATACGGCCGGCGAGGATATTCGCTATGAAGTTGACGAGCTCACGGAGATCGACGGCTATGACAGGCGTGTGATTACCGGCAACGCGAAAGACGGCTTTATCATCACCAACCCGCACACGCCTTACACGGGAAGCCTCTGCATCGAAAAGAGCGTAACCGTGAACCGGCAGATCACAACCGGTACCGAAGCGGACGGCACCTACAGTTTCCGCGTAACCGGTCCGAATTATGATAAGCTGTTCCCGATCCGGATCCTGAACGGACAGTCGGAACGCATCCAGATCAACGATCTGACGCCGGGGGTTTATATCATTACAGAAGAAGTGCCGGACGGCATGACGCTGACGACATCCAACGGCCAGAGCATCGAAGTTGAAGCCAACAACGGGGACGACATTCCTGTTGCGCAGTTCAATAATGACATCTCGGTGACGACACCGACGCCGACGACACCGACGACGCCGACACCGACGACGCCGACTCCGACCGGGACGACGCCGACACCGACCACGCCTACGACACCGCC
>CACXFK010000042.1 GCA_902766945.1 uncultured Lachnospiraceae bacterium
CGGCGGATCGCAGAATTGCACATTGGAAAGCAGCTTCGCTGCTGTGCAATTCGCGCACGATTCCTCTTCGAGAATCGTGATTTACAGCTTCAGTTCCGGATACTGTCCGAAGAACGGCATCAGCCTGTCCATGATGACGGCTGCCCCGCCTTCTTTTTCCGCCTCGACGTTCATCGGAAGGACCGGATCGTGCAGAGACATCCTGACCAGCATCCACCCCTTCACTTCTTCATCGTCAAATGCCACGCGCACGCCTTCGTAATTCGGTTCCACAATATGGAATCTCGGATCCCTTCCTGCAAACTCCACGAAGTCCGCAAGCACCTTCTCCCCGACTTTCCGGAAATCGTCCGCCTCGATCCTGAAGCGGATTTCTTTCGACTCCGCCGGGGATTTAAGGTCGGCGATCAGGGACTCGATCTGCTTGCCCTCCTTGAGGAGCTGCGCCATTTTGATTATGATCTTGACGGAGATGTACGCTCCGTCGTCGGAGAAATAATTCTCGCGGAACGCGCCGTGGCCGGACGTCTCAATCGCCAGCTCGCACTGTTCCCCGGCTGCGTTCAGCTCAATGCCTTTATTGATGACGTTTTTATATCCGCGCTTGAAGCGGAGGTGCTTCATGCCGAGCTTTTCTGTCAGGAATACCGCCAGTTCATCGCTGGTAACCGAATCGGTGACCACCGTCGTGCCCGGCGCGCTCTCCGATACGATGGCTGCAAGAAGCGCGATCAGCGTGTTGCGGTTCACTTCGGTGCCGTCGGAGAAGACGACCGCACCGCGGTCCCCGTCGCAGTCAAAGATGACGCCAAGATCAGCGCCTGCGTCAAGCGTCGCTTTCCTCGCCGCCTCCATAGCGGCGGCATTTTCCGGATTGGGGATATGATTCGGGAAGGTGCCGTCCGGATCAAGGAAGACGCTGCCCGAAGTGTCCGCGCCGAGCGGCGCAAGGATCGAAGAAGCAAAGAAGCCGGACGCGCCGTTTCCTGCGTCGACGATGATGTGGAGCCCCTTAAGCGGATGCTCGTAATCATCTCCCTGCACGGCCTCTTTGATTACCTTCTTCATGGCATCGGCATAGATCGAGACCATGTCAAAGGGTTCCGCTTTTCTGCCCGCCGCAGGAAGACGGTCTGCCCTGACAAATTCCTCTTCGTCTTCTGTCCCGTATTCTGCCGCAAGCTCAGCGGCCCGCTCCAGGATCTCCGTCAGCGGCTGCTTCTCAAGTCCGCCGTCCCTGGTGAAGAACTTCATGCCGTTCCGGTTAAACGGCAGATGGCTCGCGGTCAGCATGATCGAGCCGTCAAAGTGACTTTCCGGAAGCACCGTCGACTGGAACATGGCCGGAGTCGAGATCAGGCCGCAGTCGTACGATGCGCAGTCGGACAGGCCGAAGAGACACGCCTTCTTCAGTTCCTCCGCCGTGACCCGGCTGTCATGACCGACGCCGATCCTCAGATCCTCTTTCGCCTTCCCGGTTTTGCCTGCGAGATACTCCGCGAACGCGTACGCGATAAATGAAACGAGTCCCGGTGTGAGTGTCTTCGCCTCATCTCCGCAGGCGATCGCCGCGCCGCGGACGTCATTTCCGTTTTGAAGCCGTTTCATAAGTACTGCGTAATTCTCCATGTTCTTACCCCTTTCTGAACGTTCCTCTCACGACCGAAGTCACGAGAATCCCGTGTCAACAATTGACTGCATTATGCAAACCTGGCGCTTGAAAAGCCTTTGACAAGCTTCTTCCACGAAGCGCCTTTCTTTATGTATTTCAGATACTTCCCGGTGTACTTCTTCCACTTTTTCGTGTCCATATATTTGAACACTTTGGCCGACTTTTTCGGATCGTGGAACGAGGAACGGTAGAGCCCGACATAAAAGCCGATTGTGGCCTCGGACGGATCATCCATTTCCCTGTGAATGCCGATCATATCGATATTCGGGTCAAATTCCGTCAGGTAATAGGAGTAGGCGATTGAAGCCGCCTGTGCGTTCTGCATTTCCTTTCCCCTGTACTTCGAATTGATGCCCGTCTCCGGCAGGATGATGTGGACGTCCTCACCGTAAGTCTTCTTTAAGTAGTCCGCCATCACGGATATGTTGTACATCGTATACTGCTGCGTATCGGATGTATCGGACACAAGCGGTCCCCTGATCCAGAACCTGGGATCCTGCTCCGGCGACGGATACGGATGCAGCGCCAGGTCGAAGTGAATGTCGCCGGTCGCCCTGAGCTTCTTCGCGACGGATGCCAGGAACTTTCCTGCGTTGTAAGAGCCCGGAAGTTTGAAGGACAGATTCCAGTTATGATCCAGGCTGATGTAGACGCGGGCATTTTTATACTGGCTCTTGACCGCGGTGTTGAACATCCGGTACGACTCGCAGTATCTCCGGATATACGTCGCGTAACTCACATTGCCGCTGTAGCAGTAGGTCCGGTAGTTGTTGCTTTCGTTGCCGAAAACCCAGTTGCCCATCAAAGCCCCGCCGGTCGTGAAATAATGTCCGAGGCAGGAAAAGAGCGCCTCCAGCTTTTTGCGTTTCTTGTTTGCTGTATTGAGGGAAAACGTCGTGCTCCGGGACCGGTCTCCCCGGGCCGCCGACGGGAGCATATAACGCGTCAGCGACCTGTCTGCCAGATAGAAAACGCCGCTTACCACGATACCGTTTTTCCTCAGCTTTTTCAATATGGACTGATAAAAGAGGATGGAGGAGGAAAAATAATAGGTTTTTCCCTCATATTCATAAGCCAGGTCGCTCCCGTTCAGAAACCCCTCGAGAGGGAAATCCGCGATGACATGGCTGCATTTCAGATCGATGGCTTTCTGAACGTACTCATCGCTCGCGATCACCGTCTTCAGCCCCTTTTTGGTGCCGCGCTTCGCCTTCGGGAACGATTTTTTATTGGTCGCGGCTGCCTCGGGATTCTGAATATAGTATTCATTGCTTGCGATCTTATATTTCTTTCCGCTTTTTACGCCTATGCAGAACTTGCACTGCAGCACGGAGTCCGCCTTGTTCTTATGAAGCGGAACCGAGAGGGTGATCGTCGACCCTTTGACGACTCCGGACGCCCCGGGCTTATAACCGCTCAGGGATTTAGCATAGGAAGGCACGGCAAAAAGCCACACCTTGGTTCCGTCCGCCACGGTATTGAGCGCCTTCACTTTGACAAGATTTCCCCGTATTTTACAGGACGTGATGACAAAGCTGTCTTTCGTGATCGTGCCGTTTTTTGCATTTTCCGCCTGCTGTTCCGCTTTTATACGCGCCGCTTCTTTTGCATTTCCCGGACGACCTTCTTTGATGCCGACCGTCACATAATGCTTCAGGATCGCATAATCGTCATCCTTATACTTCCTGCGGACGTCCTTATTGTGCTTCCTGTAATAGCTGTAGCTGTACGTGCGGCTGTAGTCCCTGCCCTTATAAACGGTAACAGGCTTTTTCATCTTTTTGATCCCGGTCCGCGTCGCTTTTCCCTGAGCCGTCTTATAGCCTTTCTTCATATAGTGAAGATAGTACTTCCTGTAGTTCAGCCGGTACTTTTTTCTGAGCGCAGGGTTCCCGTACCGGTACGAACGGACATTAAACGTCGAGATCGCCTGATGCTGCTTCTTCATGCCCTTCCGCACAAAGTAGCGGATCGCTTTCTTCGGGTCGCTGCCGCAGATCTTCTTCACCTTCGGGTAGCGCTTCATGTAATAGTTGAAATCATAAACGCGCTTGTAATCGACGCCTTTATAGACCGTCGTCGCTTTTTTGGCGGCGTACACGGTCCTGCCGCCGGCGAAGATGGCTCCGCACACTGTGAGGAGCAGCAGGCATCCGGCCAAAAACGTCCATGCGTGACGGGTTTTATTGTTCATAGTCTCCTTCCCTCCTCACCACAGCTTATTTGCGGTTGATCACGGCCGCCGGGCTTTGCGCGGCCGTTACCAGTATACCATAGAACGGATCGCAGAAAAACAGTTAAAGGACCTGAACGGGGTCTGACCCCGTTCAGGTCCTTTAACTGTTCCCATAAAAAATCTCCGGCCGTTAGGCCGGAGATCACCTTTTCATCAACCCTTGCGCTGAGCCGCGACTTCTTCCGCGAAGTTTTCGACCTTCTTCTCGATGCCTTCGCCCGTCTCGAAACGGATGAAGCCCTTAACGGAAATGTTGGCTCCGTTCGCTTTTGCGACTTCGGCGATATACTTGCCGACTGTCTGCTTGCCGTCTTCCGCCTTGACATAAACCTGATCCTGCAGGCAGATATCGGCGAGTTCCTTATTGATGCGTCCCATCACCATGCCGTTCCAGATCTTTTCATTGGCACCCGGCTTTTCGTTCTTGGCCGCGGCAAGAAGGACTTCCTTTTCCTTCTCGATATAATCCTGGCCGACCTCGGCACGCGTATTGTACTTCGGTCTCATCGCGGCTGCCTGCATCGCGACGTTCTTCGCCATCTCGACGATCGCATCGTTCACCACATCGGTCTCGACATCAACGAGCACGACGATCTTGCCGCCGGCATGCGTGTAAGCCGTGATAAATCCGTTCTCTTCGCTCATCTTTGCGAAACGGCGGATCTTCAGGTTTTCACTGATGACCGCGATCTCGGCCACGAGCGCGTCGCTCACGGTCTTGCCTTCCTCGAACTTCCACGGCTCTGCCATGAATGCGTCGAGATCAGCAGCTTCGGTATCCATCGCCTGCTGAGCGACCTGGTGGACAAATCCCTTGAACAGGTCGTTTTTCGCAACAAAGTCCGTCTCGGAATTCACTTCGACAACGGCGGCCTTCTTGCCGTCCTCGGAAACAAGACCTTCGCAAAGGCCCTCTGCCGCGATACGGTCAGCCTTCTTTGCAGCCTTGACCATGCCGTTCTCACGGAGATAGTCAATCGCCTTCTCCATGTCGCCGTCTGTTGCCGTCAGTGCCTTCTTGCAGTCCATCATGCCTGCGCCGCTCTGCTCACGCAGTTCTTTTACCATAGCAGCTGTAATTGCCATATCGTTTTATCTCCTCTTTAAACCTTGCACAGGGTAATCCGATTATTCCTCAGTGTTCTCAGGCGCTTCGTCCGGATAAGCTGTATAGCCTTCAGCCGGGATCTCGGAAGCTTCCGCTTCCATCTGGCCCTGGTTCGCCTCAACGACCGCGTCCGCCATCTTGGAAACGATCAGCTTGACGGCACGGATCGCGTCGTCGTTGCCCGGGATCACGTAGGACAGTTCTTCCGGATCGCAGTTCGTATCGCAAATGCCGATCAGCGGGATGTGCAGTGTATGAGCTTCCTGTACGCAGATGCGCTCTTTCTTCGGGTCAACGATGAAGATCGCGTCCGGAAGCTTCTTCATGTCACGGATGCCGCCGAGGTTCTTCTCGAGCTTTTCATGTTCCTTCTTCAGCTTCAGGACTTCCTTCTTCGGGAGGGCTTCAAACGTGCCGTCTTCTGCCATCGCCTCGATGTCCTTCATCCTCTTGATACGGCTCTGGATCGTGCGGAAGTTGGTCAGCATGCCGCCGAGCCATCTCTCGTTGACGTAGTACATGCCGCAGCGCGCCGCTTCCGTGCGGATTGCGTCCTGGGCCTGCTTCTTC
>CACXFK010000043.1 GCA_902766945.1 uncultured Lachnospiraceae bacterium
CGGCGGATCGCAGAATTGCACATTGGAAAGCAGCTTCGCTGCTGTGCAATTCGCGCACGATTCCTCTTCGAGAATCGTGATTTACTAGTCTTAATTGTTGACCGCTTCTTTAAGAGCTTTGCCGGCTTTGAACTTCGGCGCCTTGGACGCTTTGATCTTCATCGTCTTGCCGGTCTGGGGATTTCTGCCTTCGCGGGCAGCTCTCTCGGACACTTCAAATGTGCCGAATCCAACCAGCTGAACCTTTCCGCCCTTCTTGAGCTCTTCGGTCACAACATCGACAAAGGCTTTCACAACAGCTTCAGAATCCTTTTTGGAAAGGCCTGTCTCATTTGCGATCGCCGCAGATAATTCAACTTTGTTCATAACTAACCTCCTGCGATTGGTTTTACATCCGTGAAAAAATATAGACTTCTTTGTTATAACCCTTTATGCAACGTATGTCAAGAATAATCAACATGCCGCAGACAGAAGAGTTACTCAATTCCATCGCATATATCTCATGGGATCGTCCGCCTCACGAGGAACCGGTTACACAACGCCGTTCGCGAATAATTATTCACAATCGCCGTATATTATGCATCCCCGATCAGGCAAAAATCGGCTTCAGCGCCTCGGCAAGCTCGTCCTTCTCCGCCTGCGCTTCCTCAAGATCCTTGCCCAGTGTCGTGTAATACGCTTTGATCTTCGGCTCTGTGCCGGACGGGCGGACGACCACGGTCGCGCCGTCTTCAAGGCCGTAGATCAGGACGTTCGCCTTGGGCAGTCCGGTCTCTTCGGGCTTTGTGTAGTCGGTCACCGAGACCACTTTCCTGCCGGCAAATTCTGCCGGCGGATTCTCACGGAGTCCGCTCATGATGCCGGACATCTTGTCCATGCCGGTGAGGCCCGGGAACTCGAAGCTGTCCACCTTGTTCAGATAGCGGCCGTACTCGGCGTAGATTTCTTCAAGTCTCTGCTTGATGGATGAGCCGGATGCGCGGTAGTAAGCCGCCATCTCGCAGATCAGCATGGAGGCGATCACGGCATCCTTGTCGCGTACGTACGGTCCCGCCAGATAGCCGTAGCTCTCCTCAAATCCGAAGATGAAGCGGTCGACTTCGCCGGCCTCTTCAAGCTGCGCGATCTGGTCGCCGATCCACTTGAAGCCGGTCAGCGTGTGACGCAGCTCGACGCCGTAGTGCTCCGCCACTTTGTCGGCGAGCGGCGTGGATACGATCGACTTTACCGCGACCGGGCGCTCCGGCATCGTGCCCTTCTCGATACGGCCTGCGCAGATATAGTCCAGAAGGAGGACGCCCATTTCATTTCCGGAAACAAGCTCGTAAGAGCCGTCCGGGCACTTCATCGCGATGCCGACGCGGTCCGCGTCCGGATCCGTAGCCAGCATGAGGTCGGCGCCGACCTCCTTCGCGAGCTCCAGTCCCTTTTCAAGCGCCTGGAAGATCTCGGGATTCGGGTAGGGGCAGGTCGTGAAGTATCCGTTCGGGTACTCCTGCTCCGGCACGATCGTCACGTCCGTGATGCCCAGATCCTTCAGGATACGGGTAACCGGTACGAGGCCGGTGCCGTTCAGCGGCGAATACACGAGCTTCAGCCCGGCATCCTTCGCGAGGCCCGGACGGACCTGGCGCGACTCGATCGCTTCATAGAGCGCTTCCTTACAGTCGTCGCCGACAAAGCGGATGAGGCCTTTCTCAACGCCTTCCGCGAAGGACATATACTTCGCGCCTGTCAAGACGTCCGTCTTCTGGATGGAATCATAGACCACGGCCGCCGCGTCGTCCGTCATCTGGCAGCCGTCCGGCCCGTACGCCTTATACCCGTTGTACTTCGCCGGATTGTGGGACGCCGTGACCATGATGCCCGCGTTGCAGTGATAATACCGTGTGGCAAACGAGAGCGCCGGAACCGGCATCAGCTCGTCATAGATGCGTACGTTTATGCCGTTTGCCGCGAGCACGCCCGCCGCGTCCTTTGCAAATGTATATCCCTTCAGGCGGCTGTCATAGCTGATCGCAACCGTCTGAGAACCGCCCTGTGTCTTCACCCAGTCGGCGACGCCCTGTGTGGCCTGGCGCACGACCCAGATATTCATGCGGTTTGTGCCGGCGCCGAGTGTACCTCTCAGGCCTGCTGTTCCGAACTGCAGGGCAACCGCAAAGCGCTCTTTGATCGCTTCATCATCGCCTGCGATATTCAGCAGTTCCGTCTTCAGATCGCAGTCCTGAAGATCCGCCTCGAGCCAGCGCTTATAATCGTCCTGATACATATCCTTGCTTCCTCCCTCACATGCGCCTTATGCGCAGCTTCATGAGCAGCCTGTTTTGCTGCCTGTTTTTCGCGACGGCCCGGCACACTGATATCACGCACTTGCGCCGGGTCAGAATCCGCTTATATTATATGCCATTTTCGCAAAGTCATCAATGTAAAATGGCGCCTTGCATCACGGCCGCGGCCTTTAACCCGGCTCAAGAACGGATCCATCCGGTTCTTCAGTAAAACTTTACGATTTCCTCATCCTCTCCGAGTCCCGCCGCGCTTCGGAAGCGGGCGAGGTCACCGTCGTCACGGAGCAGCATCTGTTCCTCAAACGCCCCCGTCGCCCGGTCCCTGAATCCGGCAACCTGCTCGCCGGTACAGATGCTGCACCGGATGGCCGGGTACTGTTTCGACGGGTCAAACACGATCCGTTCAGTCTCTTTCTTTTTCCTTCCAAACATGAGAAATGGCTCCTTCCCTGATGAGATTCGGGAACATAAGCTGTCTGAGCGCTTCATAGAGCACGATCGATACGGAATTGGACAGATTGAGGGACCGCTCTCCCTCCGCCATCGGAATCCGGATACACGCCTCCGGACGGGCGGTCAGGATCTCTTCGGGAATCCCGGCGCTCTCTTTGCCGAACATCAGAAAGTCATCCGGTCCGTACGTCACGTCCGCATACGTCTGCCCCGCCTTCGTCGTCACATACCAGAGCTTCGGCGCGGTCCCCGTCTCCCGGACAGCGGGTGCAAATCCCTCCTCAAGAAAGGTCTCGTAATTCATATAACGCGTCACTCGCAGCCGCGGCCAGTAGTCAAGACCGGCCCGGCGGATGTGCCGGTCCGTCATGTGAAAGCCGAGCGGCTCGATCAGGTGCAGCGCGGCGCCGGCACAGACGCAGCTCCGTCCGATCGTCCCGACGTTTCCGGGCTGTTCCGGCTGATGCAGCACAATATTAAGCATCCTGCATGCCTCCTGCTTTAAAACGCTCCGCGTATCCGAGAAGATACCCGCGGTTGTTTTTCTCCGGATCCAGAAGCACCTGGTCAAGACACGCCTTCAGCGTCCTGCCGACGGAGGGGCCTTCGATCCCGAGCGCCTTCATGTCGCTTCCGTTGACCGCAAGGTCCCGGACCGACAGGCAGTCGCCGCGGGCTATGATCTCTTTGTAGATCTCGTAGACGTCCCGCACAAGCTGCTGCTTCTCATCGTGTTTATACGGGCTCTTCGCTTCGTTATCGGCCCACTGTACCGCGAGATAGTCTTCGAAGGCGTCCCTGCCCACTGTGCAGATCGCCCTGCGGACGGAAGACGGTTCGGGCGCGGGGCGCAGATCGTGCCACCGGACCAGATTCACAACCTTCTTCCTTGTGTCATTGTCAAATTTCAGGCGGCGGAGGATGGTCTCCGCCATTTCCGCGCTGACCGCGGCATGCCCCTTGAAATGATCGAAACCCTTCTGATCCGTCTTTTTCATCTTCGGCTTGCCGAAATCATGCAGCAGCATCGTGAGGCGGAGGATGCGGTCTCCCGGCACCTCGCACATCGCGCGGATTGTGTGCTCGCCGACCGTGTACATGTGATGCTTCGAATGCTGTTCCGTCGCCATCGCGGCGTCGAACTCCGGAAGAATGACGGCCGTGATGCCAAGCTCGCAGAGCTCCCGGATCATCTCCGGATGAGGCGATACGAGCAGCTTCATAAGCTCGGTCTGGATGCGTTCCGCGCTCACACAGTCGAGATGCGCCGCATGCCGGCCGACAGCGAGCGCCGTTTCCGGCTCGATCGAAAAACCGAGCTGGGCGGCGAACCGGACCGCCCGCATCACGCGCAGCGCGTCCTCGTCAAACCGCTCATCCGGTTCGCCCACGCACCGGATCCGTTTCCGCTGCAGGTCCTGCATGCCTCCGTACAGATCAATCAGACCGGCGTCGTCATTATAAGCCATCGCGTTGATCGTGAAATCGCGGCGCCGCAAATCCTCCGCCAGGTCAGGCGTAAAGATCACCTTGTCCGGATGCCGTCCGTCCGAGTAGTCGCCGTCGATCCGGTACGTCGTCACTTCAAAAGCGTCTTCCTCCAGCATGACCGTTACGGTTCCGTGCCGGATACCCGTATCAACGGTCCGGCGGAAACACCGCTTCACCTGCTCCGGCTTCGCGGAAGTCGTGATGTCCCAGTCGTCCGGGGTGCGCATCAGGATGGAATCCCGCACACAACCGCCAACGGCATAGGCTTCAAACCCATGCCGTTTTAAAATATCCAATATATACGTTACTTTCGGCGGCAGCTTTAATCTCATGTTGTACGCTTTCAGCGGTGTCCTTCCATCAGTACGCTCTGCCCCAGTAGACGAGCTTCTTCGCCGGTTTTCCGCAGCACACGCAGACAGCGCCGTCCGGTACCGCATTGCCCTCATCTCCCATCGGGATGCAGCGCGACGTAGCCCGTGTGTCGTCCTTGATCTGGTCCTCGCAGGCGCGGTCCCCGCACCAGTAGCCCTTCACAAAGCCCGGTTTTTCTTCAATGGTCTGCTTAAAGGTCTCATAGTCGAAGGCCTCAAACGTATGCTCATCGCGGAAGGTCTTCGCCCGCTCGAACATATCGTGCTGGATCGTCTCCAGAAGCTTCTCTGCCTCCTTCGCCGCGTCGGCGATCGGAACCGTGAGCTTCTCTCTGGTATCACGGCGCACAAGCACGCAGACGCCATTTTCAATATCCTTCGGTCCGAGCTCGATCCGCATCGGGAAGCCGCGCATCTCCTGATCCGAGAACTTCCACCCCGGCGAGCGGTCGGTATCATCCACCTTGACGCGGATGCCCTGCTCTTTCAGCGCGTCCGCCACACTGTTTGCGGCCTCCATGACGCCCTCCGCGCTCTGGCGGATCGGGATGACGACGCACTGGGTCGGGGACACCTTCGGGGGAAGCACGAGTCCGTCGTCGTCTCCGTGCACCATGATAATGGCGCCGATCAGGCGTGTTGTCATACCCCAGGACGTCTGATGGACATATTTCAGCGTGTTGTCCTTGTCCGTGAACTGGATGCCGTATGCCTTTGCGAAGCCGTCCCCGAAGTTGTGGCTCGTTCCGGACTGCAGCGCCTGGCCGTCGTGCATCAGCGCTTCAATCGTATACGTCGCCTCCGCTCCGGCAAATTTTTCCTTGTCGGTCTTCCGGCCGCGCACGACGGGAATCGCAAGGAAATCCTCTACGAAATCCGCGTAGAGGTTCAGCATCAGCTGTGTCCGCTCCTCGGCTTCTTCCGCCGTCGCGTGTGCCGTATGGCCTTCCTGCCACAGGAACTCTCTTGAGCGAAGGAACGGTCTCGTCGTCTTCTCCCAGCGAAGGACAGAGCACCACTGGTTATAAACCTTCGGCAGATCGCGGTAGGACTGGATGTCTTTTGCGTAGAGATCGCAGAAAAGCGTCTCGGATGTCGGACGGATGCACATGCGTTCCTGAAGCGGATTCAGGCCGCCCATGGTCACCCAGGCCACTTCCGGGGCGAAGCCCTCTACGTGATCTTTTTCCTTGTCAAGCAGCGACTCCGGGATCAGAAGAGGCAGATATACGTTCTGCACGCCCGTCTCTTTGAACCTGCGGTCGAGCTCCTTCTGGATATTTTCCCAGATCGCGTAGCCGGCCGGTTTGAAGACCATGCATCCCTTTACGGATGTGTAGCCGGTAAGCTCGGCTTTCTTTACGACATCCGTATACCACTTCGCAAAATCCTCCTCGCGAGATGTGATGGATTCAACCAGTTTCTTGTCCTTTGCCATAATGCGTATACTCCGTTTCTTTCTCCGGCGCCTGAACCGCGCCTTTTTATTCCTGATGTGTCTGAAAAGCGGACATGCTGCATCGCTGCATCCGCTTTTCTCTTTGCCGGTAAGATTGTGTCACAGCGTGATCATCACGTTTCTGCCGGTATGCTTGTATCTGTGCAGCTCAACGCCGGCTGCGTCGAACATCCGCTTTGACGCGATAAAAGCCGGTACGTCCGCGTACTTGTCGCTGTCGTAGATGACGGTCTTGATGCCGGACTGGATGATCGCTTTCGCGCATTCGTTGCAGGGGAACAGCGTCACATACAGCTTTGCGCCTTCCAGCGAGCCGCCCCTGTAGTTGAGGATCGCGTTCAGTTCGCTGTGCGTCGTGTAAAAATACTTGTTCTCCAGCGGATCCCCGTCCCGCCGCCACGGGAACTCGTCGTCCGAGACACCGTTCGGAAACCCGTTGTAGCCCATGCTGAGGATCCGGTTGTTCGGACTTACGATGCATGCGCCGACCTGTGTGTTCGGATCCTTTGACCGCATGCCGGCCAGATACGCGACGCCCATAAAATATTCGTCCCAGCTCAGGTAATCCTGCCTTTTGTCGCTCACGCCGTTCCCTCCTTTACAGCCTGTCCGTGCCTTACGGCACGTCCGCTTACATAGTCCCGAAGATGCGGTCTCCGGCGTCGCCGAGGCCGGGGACGATATAGCCCTTGTCGTTCAGGTGATCATCCAGCGCGCCGACGATGATGTCGATATCCGGATGCTCTTCCTGAAGCTTCTTAAGGCCTTCCGGAGCCGCGATGATGCACAGGAAGCGGATGCGCTTGCAGCCGTGCTTCTTGAGCTGTGCGATCGCGTCGCAGGCGGAACCGCCTGTCGCGAGCATCGGGTCAACGACAAAGACGTCGCGTTCTTCCACGTCAGCCGGAAGCTTGCAGTAATACTCGATAGGCTGGAGCGTGTCGTGGTCGCGGTACATGCCGATGTGGCCGACTTTTGCGGACGGAATCAGAGCCTGCATGCCGGGCACCATGCCGAGGCCGGCGCGAAGGATCGGAACGATCGCGAGTTTCTTGCCGCACAGACGCTCCACGGTTGTCGGGGACATCGGGGTCTCGATCTCAACTTCTTCCAGCTTCAGGTCTCTGGTCGATTCATAGGTCTCGAGCATGGCAATCTCGGAGATCATCTCGCGGAATTCTTTCGTTCCCGTGTTCATATCCCGGATGATGCCGATTTTGTGTTTGATAAGCGGATGTTCCATGATGAATACGTTTGCCATAATGAGTGTCCTCCTTATACTTTGATGATCTGGTGTCCTGCCGCTTTCAGCAGGCGGTTCATGATCGCCATGCCGAGTTTCGGCGTATCAAATGATTCCGAATAAATCACATCGGCTCCGGAGTCGTCGAACTCGCGAAGTACGCTGAACAGCCTGCGCGCAATCGTAATGTCCTCGTCCCTGTTTCCGATGCTGAAAATCACGGCTTTTCCGCCTGTCACGGCCTCGCTGCCGTTTCCGTCTTTCAGAGCCCGGCCGGCGTCCCCGTCCGCCGCAGCTTTGCTGCCAAGCAGTTCCTCATAGAGCGCGGCCGTTTTGTCCGATGCCATGATGCCGACGCATTTTCCTTCCTGTATCGCCCGTGCAGAGCGTTCCGCGATCCCCGCGGTCACGGCCTGCTCACTGCCTTCCACGACATAGAGCGGCGCGTTTGGCGCATAATGCCGGTACCGCATCCCCGGCGCCTTCGGCCGCACGCCCTTGTTCGCAGCGGCATCCAGAAGGCCGGGATCAAGCCGGACGTCCCCGATGACGTCCCGGAGCATATCGGGACTGATAAAGCCCGGGCGGAGGATGACCGGCGTCTCCTCGGTCAGGTCAACGATCGTCGACTCCAGCCCGATGTTCGCGTCCCCGCCGTCCAGGACCATCTCGATCCGGCCGTCCATGTCCTCCATGACGTGGCGGGCGCTTGTCGGAGACGGCCGTCCGCTCCTGTTTGCGCTCGGCGCCGCGATATACCCTCCGGATGCCCGGATCAGCGCTGCGGCGACGGGATCGACCGGCATGCGGACCGCCACGGTAGGCAGCCCCCCGCTCGTCTCGTCGGGCACTTTGTCTGTCTTCATGAAGATCATCGTCAGCGGCCCCGGCCAGAAAGCGTTCGCCAGGGCGATCGCCGCGGGCGGGACCGACTTCACGATCGGCGGAAGCGCCTCCATATCCGCGATATGCACGATCAGCGGATTGTCCGACGGGCGGCCTTTTGCCGCGTAGATCTTCCGGGCGGCGCCGGCCGAGAGCGCGTCTCCGCCCAGTCCGTACACCGTCTCTGTAGGAAATGCCACGAGCCCCCCGTTCTTTATGATCCCGCCCGCACATTCCATCACTGCGGGGTCAATATGTCCGGGGTCCACCCGGACAAGGGCCGTATGCATCGTTTTTTCCGTTTCACTCATCTTGGTCAGAAGTCCTTATATGTCTGCTCCGTCAAGCTTTGCGAGCTCGGCGGTATCCTCGATCCCGTCCTCTTCTTCCCCGGGCGCGAACTCATCGTCATCGTCGTCAAACCCGTCGTCATCGAGATCGTCAAAGCTGATGCCGAGCGACTTCAGATCGATATCCGCGTCATCGAAGTCCTCGTCGTCATCGACTTCAACGCCGAGGTTGATGTCGCTTAAGGAAGCCGGCATGCTCTGGATGATCTCGTGCACTTCTTTATAGGACTGCATGAACTTCTTCTGCATCTGGTTGAACAGGTCCACAATCTCGTTCATCTCGTCCTGAACCGCCAGATACTTCTGTTTTCCGTCATTCAGCTTCTGATCGATCTGTCCCTGCACCGAAGCGACCCGTTTCTTCGCCTCGGCATCCGCACCGGCAATGATGCGGTCCGCCTCGACATGCGCGTCATCGACGATCCGCTTGCCCTTCAGCTTGGATTCGTAGATGAGATCTCCGATCTGGGAATAATTGTCGATATACTTCTGGTACTTGTCGCGGATGTCCTTCTCCATCCGGTCGACCTGCTCGTCCTTGAGCACGATCCGGTTCTTCAGCTCGGATATGATCTTGTCCCGCTTGCGGATATCCTTCTCAAGGGCCGCAATCCTCGTGTTCGCGTCCTCCTCCTGCCTGCGGATATACTCAAGCACCTCGTCCTTGTCAAACCCGCGCAGAGCCTGCTTGAAAGTCATATAATCTTCCATATCCCCTTATTACTCCTTTCCCCGCCTTTTGTCGGAAAAGCTCCCCATGAGGCCGTTCCTTTATGAAGACAGTTTTGCACTGATCACATCCCAGATATCCGGCGTCTCCAGACCGAGCTTCCATGCAGCCACCCCTGCTGCGCCGCTCTCCCGGATCACGTTCATTTTTTCTCCGATTGATTTCGCGTCTTCCACCCAGATCTCCCAGACAGAGCCGTCCGCTTCCGTTTTGGCATATTCTTGGCCCGTCTTCTCGTCCCATGAGGCGGTCATCCCGAGCTCCTCCATACGGAGCTTCGCCGCGCTCATGCCGAGCGCTCTCGAATCCGTGCCGTTCCCGTCGGTCTGCCAAAGCCTGGTAAAGAAAGGAATGGCCGCGATCGTCGCATCCTTTCCGACCTGGCGCACCGTGTCCTCGATCCCCTTCCGGACAAACGGCAGCGAGGCCACCGGGCCTGCCTTTTTTGATCCGGCGGTGTGCTCGTCATAACACATGACGATCAGATAATCCGCCACGCGCGCCTGCTCGGCTCTGTTCAGATAGCCGGTAAAGGTCGGCACGTAATTGCAGACGGATAAGACGATTCCTTCTCTGCGGCATACAGCCGACAGCTCGCGGATCAGCTCCAGATACATCGGGGCCGAATCCGCCCGGATAAGTTCCATATCGACGACAAGCCCGTCCGCGCCGCTCCCGATGAGTCCCTGCGTCACGCCTTCCACGATCCGCGTCCTCGTGCTGTCGGAAGACAGTGCGGCCTCTGTCGAGGCAGCTGACGCAATCTGTCCGTCGAAGTCGTTGAGCACCGCCCACACGCTGAGGCCGGCGGCATGAGCCGTCTCCACATAGGAGGAACTGGCAAGAGAAGTGATGTCTCCCTGCTCCGTATCGAGGAAGAACCAGGTCGGCGCGATCACATTGATGCCGCTTACGCCGTCCAGCGACTGGCTGAGTGCCTGGTTGGACGCCTGATCGGTAACCTGGTGGAAAACCAGATTGACCGTTTCCCCGAGGCGGGTTTTCGTGTATTCCCCGACCGGATTCTCAAAGGAACGCGTCTCCTCTTCCGGATCGGTCAGGAAGCGGTCCTCCACATAACCGGCATAGCCGTCCTCCGTCACCACGCGGGTCCATCCCCGGACCTTGTGCTCCGACCCGGACCCGTCCGATGCCACATCGGTCACCTCGACGCGGCTCCCCTCAGACAGATCGGCGAGAATCGGACTTCTCCGTCCGGCCCGGTACCGCATCGGGGCGTCTCCCTTGAGCTGTTCCGTGACATACGAACGTTTCGTCCGCATCACGACGCGGGCCGGGTCACTGAAGACCTCGATGGACGCATCGGTCACCGATCCCAGAAAATCCGTCGAGAGACCGATCGTCTCTCCGTCCTTTACAACCTCACGGTCCGGAGCACCGCCGTCCGGAATTTCTCTTACGACTTTCTCCGTCGGCGTCGTGACGATCAGCTTCTCTTCCTTTTCGTCATAAAAAACGGAAGGGTTCAGTTTTGCTGCCGATTCATAATCCACAAAGGGCTCGTCCCCGATCAGTATGCCGGCTGTTCCGGACGGCTCTCCGTCTATGGAAATGCCGACGCCCGTCTCCGATATGCCGAAATACGCGCTCCCGTCCATATGTTCCCGGGACGGAACGAACCTGAATGCAAAGACGAAGGCCAAAGCGGCGGCAGCCGCACCTGCGCTCAAAACTCTTTTTCTGATCCGGACCTGCTTTTCTCTGTCCTGTTTCGTCATATCCTTCCTGTCTTTTGCAATACTTGTCTGGACATACTGTTCATATTATAGCAATTTTACTCCCGTTCGTAAACACGGCGTCCCCACTTCTTCCAAGGAAAAGTCCCCCGTAAAGCGTGTCTTTTCGACGCATCAAAAGAGCCCCGGTCCATGTTTCTGCTGCACAACATCAGATTCCTTCAGATGACCGGGGCTCTTCTATTCAATTTCCTTATGTCTCCGATGCATCGGAGGCAATGCATGCCGGCTGCCGGAACCGTCTGCCTGAACAGATCTTCCGCCGCCGCGTATGCGTCTCTTTTGGCCCTCCTTTCCGCTCGAACGTACGCTTATTGGCACAACAGCAATCCGCACCGGTGCGTGCATCTGCCGGATGACTCCGCAGCTTCCGGTCTGCCGCACCTTCTTGATTCGGGACTGGTTCCGGCTGCCGTGTGCAGGTTAAACCAGGCCGTCCTGCCGGTGCATGCTGTACATGACCGGCAGCGGCTGTCAGGGATTGTGGTTCCCGATGTGCTTCTCTGTTTCCGTTTGTGAGAGTTTACAGATACCCAAAAGGGCTTTTGATCGCCCTGCTTTCCGGGGAAGGCCTTCCTGTACTGCCGATTATAATACGGGTGCCGGGAAGGTCAACGGATTCGTCGAAATCCGGGAAGACTTTGCTAAAAATGGAGAAGAATTTACAATTGCGCCGGTATGCAGTATACTTTTATCGAGAAGACGGCGCCGCCGGAAGCCGTGCTGATACGAATGAGACCCTGCCGGCCTTAAAGAAGAAGAGCAGAATAAGAGTATGAAGATCGAAAAAATTAGTGACAACCAGATACGCTGCTGCCTGACAAAAGAAGATCTTGCGGAGCGGCAGATCCAGCTGAGCGAACTCGCGTACGGAAGCGAAAAGGCCCGTGCGCTGTTTCGTGATATGATGATCCAGGCGAACAAGGAATACGGCTTTACCAATGACGCCAATATCCCGCTGATGATCGAGGCGATCCCGGGATCAGGCAACACGCTGACCCTTGTCATCACGAAAGTCGAGGATCCGGAGGAACTCGACACGCGGTTCGCAAAATTTTCCCCGACCGAAGTCGTCGCCGACGACGCCGCGGACACACCGGTTGAAGGCGCCGACGATATCATCGACGTCTTTCACAAGCTACTGGAAGCCAAAGCCGGAAGCCTGCGGAAAAAGAGTGAAAAGGATGACGCCGGTCAAAAAGCGCCCTCGCAGAAAAAGTCCGCGCGCGGCAGAAAGAAAAGTGAGCCGGCGTCTTCACAGCCGCCGCTCAGCCTGACAAGGGCCTTCCGTTTTTCAAAACTCGACGACGTGATTCACGCGGCGGATGCCCTGCACCATTTTTACAAGGGCGAGAGTTCCCTGTACCACACCGGACAGGATTCCGCCTGGCTGCTTGTCGTCCATCAGGCGCAGTCGCCCGAAGACTTCAACCGGGTATGCAACATCCTGTCGGAGTACGGATCCCCGGAGCAGTGCTCCGGACCGGTGGAAGCGCATCTGCGCGAACATGGCTGCACGATCGTGGCCGGCAGCGCCATCTCGAAGCTCGCGTCGATCCTCAAGCGCCGCTCACCGGTTTCAAAAGAACCGCAAACAAAAACCTGAGCCTTCCGGCTCAGGTTTTTTTGTTCTTTACCTTGATGATCATCAGCCCTGGCTGATCGCGTCTGTCGGACATGCAGCTGCGCATGTTCCGCAGTCAACGCACTCGTCTGCATTGATCTCGTAATGA
>CACXFK010000044.1 GCA_902766945.1 uncultured Lachnospiraceae bacterium
AAAAGGCGGACTGCCAGAAGCAGCCCGCCGTCTTTCACATTTCTTTTTCTTATTCCGCTCCGTCGATCACATCGGACATATCGTAGAGTCCCGGGGCTCTCCCCGCGAGGAACTTCGCCGCCGCAAGAGCGCCCTTTGCAAAAATCGCGCGGGAATACGCCGTATGCTTCAGCTCGATCACTTCATCCTCGCCGGCAAAGAGCACGTCGTGCACGCCGACAATCGAACCGCCTCTGACGGAGGAAATGCCGATCTCCGCGGCATCGCGCGGTGCCGTGCGCTCATGGCGGCCGTAATTATAGGTGTAACGTCCGGCGGCCGCTTCGTTGATGCTGTCCGCCAGCATGATCGCCGTGCCGCTCGGAGCATCCAGCTTTCTTCTGTGATGCTCTTCGACGATCTCGGGATCAAACCCGTTCTTTGTAAGGACTTTCGCCGCGTCGCGCACCAGCTTCAGCAGCAGGTTGACGCCGAGCGACATATTGCCGGAGCGCAGAACCGCCACATGCTCAGCCGCTTCGCGGACCGCTTCGATCTGTCCTTCGCTGAGGCCGGTTGTGCAGACCACCATCGGGATACCGCGTTCCGTGCCGTATGCGATCAGCTCGTCCACGGCCGGCGCGACCGAAAAGTCCACGATCGCATCCGCTTCTTCGGTGCACTCTCCGATCTTCTTATAAACAGGATACTCCGCATAGGCGCTTCCGAAAGCATCCACGCCCGCCACGATCCGGATATCCGGATCCGCGGCGGCCATCTCGGTCACGACACGTCCCATATGGCCGCAGGCTCCATGTAAAATCACACTGATCATCTCGCCGCCTCCTTCCGGGTATCAGGCCGCCATTACAGGCATCCGTATTCAATCATCGCTTTTTTGAGCATCTCCTGATGCGCTTCCTCCATCACGGTGAGCGGAAGTCTCGGAGCGCCGACGGCCCATCCCTGCATGCACAGAGCTGCCTTGACCGGGATCGGGTTCACTTCGCAGAAAAGCTGCCTGCAGAGCTCGAGCGCGCGGATCTGGAGCGCCGCTGCCTTCGCGTAGTCTCCGTCCAGGCATGCCTGAGCGATCTCATGGGCCTGTCTCGGCGCCACATTGGAAAGAACCGAGATCACGCCGATGCCGCCGAGCGACATAAGCGGTACAATCTGGTCGTCATTACCCGAATAGACGTCCAGGCTTCCTTCCGCGAGTTCGATTGTCTGTGCCACCTGGCTGATATTGCCGGACGCTTCTTTGATCGCCGCAACATTTTTCACGTTTTTGCCGAGCCATGCAGCCGTCGCCGGCAGGATGTTGGAGCCGGTTCTGGAGGGCACGTTGTAAAGGATGCTCGGGATGTTGACCGACTCGGCGATCACCCGGAAATGCTCTTTCAGTCCGTTCTGCGTCGCCTTATTGTAATAAGGAGCCACCAGCAGAAGGCCGTCAGCGCCTGCCGCTTCCGCTTCCTTTGACATCATCACCGCATGGGCTGTATTGTTGGATCCCGTTCCGGCGATCACCGGGATGCGTTTTGCGGTCTTCTCGACAACGAAGCGGATCGCTTCCAGATGCTCTTCATCGTCCAGCGTCGGCGCCTCGCCTGTCGTGCCGACGGCAATGATCGCGTCCGTTCCGTTCTGAATCTGATCCTCGATCAGATCCCCGAAGACTTCGTAATTGATCTCACCGTTTTCCTTCATCGGCGTTACGATCGCAACGCCCGCTCCTTTGAAAATCGCCATATCCGGATTCCCCTTTTCATACATGCCGCCATGCGGCGGTATCGACTGAACGTTTTTACAGTTGTAAGTAACTATAGCATTCGCGCCGCGCCTGTGTCAATCGGCCGTCCGGCACGGAAGCGCGATCCATTAAGGTGCCGCAGGCGCCGTGATGGCCGCCGTCACCGCCTCCGCCGCGCGGATGAGATCCGCTGTTTTCAGGTGCAGCGTCGATCCGATGCGGCCGCCGCTTACATAGATCTCGTCAAAGCCGTTCGCCTCTTCCGCGATCACGGTGCGGAATTTCTTCTTCATGCCGATCGGGCTGCAGCCGCCCCGTACATAGCCGGTAATCGCCGTGATGTCCTTTACGTGGATCATCTCAACGGCTTTCTCTCCGACTGCGCGGGCGGCGGCCTTCAGATCGACTTCCTTCTCGATCGGGAGCACGAAGACGTAATAGTCGCCGCTCTTTCCCCTCATGACGAGTGTCTTAAATGACTCCTCGCGCGGGACGCCCTCCAGATCCGCGATCTGGATTCCATCCTCAAATGCCTCCAGTTCATACTGCAGCACTTCGTACGGAATCTTCATGCGGTCAAGCATCCGCATCGCATTTGTTTTGATTTCCTTGTCCTTTTTTGCCATACGCCCGGCCTCTGCCGTCAGTTTTTGTTCATGTTGGCGCGCTTCCTGAGCCTGGAATCCAGGATCTTTTTCCGGATCCTGAGTGTCTTCGGCGTCACTTCCAGAAGCTCGTCCGTATCGATGAAATCCATCGCCTGCTCAAGCGACATGATGCGCGGCGGCGTCAGCGTCAGGGCCTCGTCCGCGCTGGATGAACGCGTATTGGTCAGATGTTTTGTCTTGCAGACGTTGATCTCGATCTCCTCGGGCTTCGCGCTCTCGCCGACGACCATGCCGGCATACACCTTTGTGCCCGGGGAAATGAAGAGCGCGCCGCGTTCCTGCGCGGCAAACAATCCGTAGGTGACGGCCTCTCCGGTCTCAAATGCGATCAGCGACCCGTTCTTTCTGTAATGAATGTCGCCCTTATAAGGCGCGTACTCATCAAAGATCGTGTTCAGCACGCCGGTGCCTTTTGTTGCGGTCAGGAAGGGTCCGTGGAATCCGATCAGGCCGCGGGATGGAATCTCGAATTCCAGCCTCGTCGTGCCGTCGGCCAGCGTGCTCATGCCCTGCAGCTCACCTTTCCGCTCCGAGAGCATGCTGATCACCGTACCGGAAAATTCCTGCGGAACGTCGACGTACGCGATCTCAATCGGTTCAAGCGTGCGGCCGTGCTCATCCTGCTTCAGGATGACCTCCGCCTTGCTGACGGCAAATTCATAGCCTTCGCGGCGCATCTTCTCGATCAGGACCGACAGGTGCAGTTCTCCTCTGCCCGCGACACGGAATGTGTCCGTGCTCTCCGTATCCGAGACGCGCAGGGACACGTCCGTATTGAGCTCCCTCAGAAGACGGTCGCGGATCTGTCTCGACGTGCAGTATTTCCCTTCCAGTCCGGCGAACGGGCTGTCGTTGACGACAAAATTCATCGCAATCGTCGGTTCCGTGATCTTCTGGAACGGGATCGGATCCGGATCACTGACCGAGCAGATCGTATCCCCGATCTGCAGGTCCCCGATGCCGGAGATCGCGACGATCGAGCCGACTTCGGCCCTGTCCACATCGGCCTTTCTCAGGCCGTCGAACTCGTAGAGCTTGGTGATCCTCGTCTTTTCCGCGACAGACGGATCATGGAAGTTGACGCGGACGATCTCCTGCCCGACCGCGATGGAGCCGTTATCCACCTTGCCGATGCCGATCCGGCCGACATATTCGTTGTAGTCGATCGTGGAAATGAGGATCTGGGTTCCTTTATCGGGATCCCCCTTCGGTGCCGGGATATAGTCCAGAATCGTATCAAACAGAGGCTGCAGGTCCACCGGCTCGTCCCGAAGATCCCGCACGCAGGTTCCCTCTCTTGCGGAAGCGTAAAGGAACGGACAGTCCAGCTGGGCGTCGGAGGCGTCGAGATCCATCATCAGTTCCAGCGTCTCGTCCACGACTTCCTCAGGTCTGGCTTCCGAGCGGTCGATCTTATTGATGCATACGATCACCGGGAGGTCCAGATCCAGTGCCTTCTTCAGCACGAACTTCGTCTGCGGCATCGTGCCCTCGAAAGCATCCACGAGGAGAATGACGCCATTGACCATCTTGAGGACGCGCTCCACCTCACCGCCGAAATCCGCGTGTCCGGGAGTGTCCACGATGTTGATCTTCACGCCTTTGTAGCTGATTGCGGTGTTCTTCGATAAAATGGTGATCCCGCGCTCTCTCTCGATGTCTCCGGAGTCCATCACGCGTTCCTGCACTTCCTGGTTTTCCCGGAAAGCGCCGCTCTGTTTCAGCATGCCGTCGACCAGAGTCGTTTTGCCGTGGTCGACATGTGCAATAATCGCAATGTTCCGGATGTCTTTTCTCTCTATGACGCTCATACTACCAAATCCCTTCGCCTTTTGCTGCTTCCAGCCTTGTCTCTTCATTGTACGAATGTTTAATATAACACGATTTTGTGCGGGTGGCAAGGCAGGGAACAAAACAGGCAAGCCTGCATCAACTCCCCCATTCCCTCATTCGTAAATCACGATTCTCGAAGAGGAAATCCGGAGGCATTTCCCATGAGATGAAAAATTGCCCGCCGCAAGCGTTCCTGCGGCGGGCATCCATCGGCCTGTCAAAAAATG
>CACXFK010000045.1 GCA_902766945.1 uncultured Lachnospiraceae bacterium
TCTTTGTCGAATCCGGCCGACGTCACAGATACATCTCCATAGGTCAGGCCGAAGCCAAACGGATACAGGGGTTCATAATCGATATACCGGTATGTGCGCCCCTTCATCGAGTAATCCTCAAACGGAGGCATCGGGTCTTCATCATGGTAGAAGGTCACGCACAGCTTGCCCGAAGGCGATGTCTCGCCAAACAGGATCTCCGCGAGAACCTTCCCGCCTCTTGCGCCCGGATACCACATATTGAGAATCGCGTTAAAATGCTCGTCCGCAAAACTCAGGTCCATCGCACTGCCCGCGATGAGCACGAGGATCACCGGTTTGCCGGTCTCCTGCACGGCCCTCATAAGCGAGCGCTGCGGTTTCGGAAGGAGCAGGTCCAGCTTGTCGCCCGATGCGTAGCTGTTGCCGGTATCGCCTTCCTCTCCTTCAAGTGTCTCGTTAAGGCCGACGACAAGCACGACAACGTCGCTCTCTTCCGCGACGATCATCGCCTCCGACAGACGGTCATTTTCAAATGCCAGGTGTTCCACCTTGTCGTCCCGGATATCACAGCCCTCGGAATACAGGACGCGGATCTCCTCTCCCGCGCTGCGCAGGATCCCGTCAAGCGGCGTGATATATTCGGTCGCCGTGCCGTGATAGTTTCCGACCAGCGCGGCCCGGCTGTTCGCGTTGGGGCCGATCACGCCGATCGTCCGGATCCTGCTTTTGTCAAGCGGCAGGATGCCGTCATTTTTCAGAAGGACCGCGCTCTCACGCGCACACTGCTCGGAAAGGCGCAGATGCTCCGGGCTCTCGATCTCCGTGTACGCGATCTCGTCGAACTCCGTTTCATCGAACAGCCCGAGCAGATAGCGGGTCGTGAAGAGCCGCACACACGCTTCCGTGATCCGCTCCTCTTTGACAAGCCCCTGCTCAAAAGCGTCCAGGAGATGAAGGAACGTATCCCCGCAGTTGAGATCACAGCCCGTGTTCATCGCGAGAGCCGCCGACTCCTCAGGCGTCTTCGTCACTTTATGATGCTCATGGAAATCCCGGATCGCCCAGCAGTCAGAGACAAAGTGCCCTTCAAAGCCCCACTCTCCGCGGAGGATGCCCTCCATCAGAGGGCGGTTCGCGCAGGCCGGCTCACCGTTTACGCGGTTATAAGCGCCCATCACGGCTTCCACGCCGGCTTCCTTTACCAGCCGCTCAAACGCCGGGATATAGGTCTCGCGCAGATCCTTCGGGGACACGGCTGCGTCAAACTCATGCCGGATTGCTTCCGGGCCGGAGTGAACCGCGAAATGCTTGGCACAGGCAGCCGCTTTCATGTACTCACCGCTGCCCTGCAGCCCCTTGACAAAAGCACAGCCGAGCGTGCCGCTCAGATACGGATCCTCTCCGTACGTCTCCTGCCCTCTTCCCCAGTGCGGATCCCTGAAAATGTTGATGTTCGGAGACCAGAACGTCAGTCCCTTATAAATATCCCGGTCCCCGTGCGCCGAATAGGCATTATACTTGGCTCTCCCCTCGGTGCCGATCACATCCGCGATCGCACCGATCAGGCCGGCATCAAACGCAGCCGCCATGCCGATTGCCTGCGGAAAGCTGGTCGCCGTCCCTGCTCTTGCGACGCCGTGCAGGGCTTCTCCCCACCAGTTGTAGGCGGGGATGCCGAGCCGGTCAATCGCGGGCGCGTCATAGCGCAGCTGGGAAATCTTCTCCGCCGTGCTCATCTTCCCGACAAGTTCTTCCGCTCTTTGTCTTGCTTCTTTCCGATCCATCTGGTCTCCTCTCAGCCCTTCACAGCACCCTGTGTAAGGCCGTCGACGATCTGGTTGCTGAATGCCGAGTACACGATGATTGTCGGAATGATCGCGATCACGATCGCGGCAAACATCTGTGCATAGTTAGTCTGATAAGGTCCTACGAACTTGGATAATGAGACGGGAAGCGTCTTCTTCATGTCATCGGAGATAAAGACCATCGCCAGAAGCAGTTCGTTCCAGTTGTTGACGAAAGTCATGAGGCCGGTGACAAAGAGGCCGGTTCGCGACAGCGGCAGCGCGATTGAGAAAAACATCTTGTAAATCGAGCAGCCGTCGATGCAGGCGGACTCAAACAGCTCGTTCGGAATACTTCGGAAAAATCCCGCCATGATAAAGATCGTGACCGGCAGTGAGAACGTCAGGTATGGAATAATGATGCCGATCAGGGAGTTCGACAGTCCCACCTTCGCGAACCGGACAAACAGCGGGATCAGCACGCAGTGAACCGGGATCATCATGCCGATGAGGATGTACGTCATCGAGGCATTGGCCAGCTTCCATTTCATCTTTCCGATCGCGAAAGCCGCCATCGAACCGATCAGCATCGTGAGCAGCAAGGTCACGACACAGACGATAAAGGAGTTGCCCATCGCGACCCCCAGCTTGCCCTTTGTCCAGGCAAAGGTGTAGTTCTCCCACTGAAAATCCGTCGGGAAAGCGAACGGTGCCTTGATCAGCTCTTTCCTCGTCTTAAGGGACGAGAGCATGACCCAGATGATCGGGGCGAGATAGAGGACCGACATCAGGCAGAAAAAGACATAAATCAATACAGTTACCGGACTGGTTTTTTTCTTGTTTTCGTTCATCTTTCTCACCTCCTCACCGCTCATATTCATCTACTTTGAACAGCTTGTTGATCACCAGTGTCGCGATCAGGCAGAGGATGATCAGGACCACGCCGATGGCGCTGGCGTAGCCGTACTTTGTGAATTTGAACGCCTGTCTGTAGAGGTGCGTGGCAAGGACGTCCAGTTCGTGGTTCAGCGCATTTTCATCAGTCATATTGAAGATCAGATCGAAGAACTTCAGCGATCCGATCGCGTTCAGGCTCATCGCGGTGCCGACCATCGGCTTGATCAGCGGCAGCGTGATGTACCGGAAAGCCTGCAGCTTGGAGCATCCGTCGATATAAGACGCCTCGTAGAGCGACTTGTCAATGCCGGAGATCTGCGCCATGTAGAGCATCATGGACTGGCCGACGTACTGCCACAAAGCGACAAATGCGATCACCCACATCGGAAGGATGATGAAACCTTTGATATCGGACATCCAGAGCGGGCCCTTGATGCCGATGGCTTTCAGAAGATTGTTGATGCCGAGCTTCTCAGAGAAAATGAACATCCACAACAGACCGAGGGCTGCTGACGACAGGACGCACGGCAGGTAGATTATATTTTTAAACACGTTGCGGCCCTTGTTGATGTTGGTAAGCAGTCCTGCCAGCACAAGGCCCATGATCAGTTGCGAAACGCAGGAAAATACGAGGAAAAACAAGGAGTTTTTCAGTGCCGTATGCATGACCGGATCTTTTGCCAGATCCGTGAAGTTCTTCAGACCGATAAAGGAATAGGACCGGGTCGCTGTTGAATATTCGCAAAATGAATAATAAATGGATGTACAGATCGGGATAAACAGCACCACCGTGAAGAGAATGAGTGCCGGACCCGCGAACAGGATAATCGCCGTTTTATTTCGGAATATCTTATTCATAAGTGCCTCGCTCTATTTACATGAAACCGAATTAAGTCATTTCTTAAATGTAGGGCGGGACTGCCCTCTATTTGACAATCCCGCCCTGGTAGGATCACACTCGATCATACAGTTTTCTTTATTCGCCGAAAATCAGCCTCTGTTAGCAGCGTAGAAATCTTCAACTGCCTGGAATGCTTCTTCCGGAGTTTCCTTGCCGAGGAAGAGAGCGACCATGTTGTCGTCAAATGTGGAGCCTGCTTCCGTGCTGATCAGGGACTCATTGTAGAATCCGAATGTGGAGGAAGCGTTGCTGAACACGTTCATGACGTCTGCCAGCTGAGCCGGTGCAGCGTCTGCATCATATTCAACGTTCGTGACCGGGATCTTGCCGCCCTTTTCAGCGGTGTACTTCTGAGCTGTGTCATCCGTGAAGTACTTCATAAGAGCGATCGCTGCTTCCGGATGCTCTGTTGTGGCGCTCATGGCAAGAGAGTCAGACTTCGCGATGACGCCCGTACGGCTCGGATCTTCGGAAACCGGGAATGAGAACACGCCGCACTTGTCTTCGATTTCTTCATTTGCGCCGTTCATCTGGCCGATGACCCAGGAGCCCTGAAGAAGGATCGCTGCTTCTTCATCATAGAAGTTCGCTGTCGCGATATCGTTGGAATCGCTCGCTGCTGTTTCCTGGAAATACTGGCTGAGTTCAAGAAGCTTTTCGCCTGCTGCAAGAGTCTTGTCATTGACCCAGCTCTCATCGCCTGCTGCAAGAGCGTCAAGGTCAACACCTTCTCTGTCGCAGAGGTAGCCGGCCAGCATCGAGAGGCACCATGCGGTTCCTGCGCTGATCGTGATCGGCGTGAAGCCCGCATCCTGCAGCTTCTGGCAGCAGTCAAGGAGTTCATCGAAAGTTGTCGGGATTTCGCAGCCGGCTTCTTCGAACATTTCCTTGTTGTAGAAGACGCATGCCGCCGCGATGTTCAGCGGAACCGCGTAGATCTTGCCGTCATAGGTCTGCTGTGCGAAAGCAGCCTCGCCGCCGACAAATGTATCCAGCCAGCCATCAGCGAGATAGTCAGTCAGATCTGCCGCAACGCCGGGAAGTACATAATCGTCAAGGTTCGGGCCCGGGCTGACGATGAACACGTCCGGTGTCTCGCCCGCATCAACCTTCGCGTTGAGGTTCGGATAATACTCTTCCAGGTTCGTTGTGATCGGAGTGACATGATACTGTCCCGCATAATCTTCATTGAAGCGGTCGATGACATCCTTGTAGCCAAGGGAGATCAGGTCTTCCGTCGCATCCAGGTCGTCCCAGAACATCCAGGTGATCTCTTCGACTTCACCTGCGTCCGCCATCGTCGGAACTGCCGCAAACATGGTTGAAGCAATCATAGACGTCGCAAGTATCGCTGATAACAGTTTCTTTCCTTTCATTTCCATTCCTCCTTGTGAAGTGGTGAAAAGGTTTCACGCCTTTGGTGATTCCAATATACCAAAGATTGCGCCCTATTTCTGCACAATTATTGCTCTGTATTTGGCAATAGTTGCGCGAAATTTGTCGCGAAAACTTGTCATATGTGCTATGTTTACAATTTATTTTCAGTTTTTTTATGCATATTCTCTAATTCTTGAAAAATCAGCCCCGTTTCAATCGATTAATTATTGCCTTTTGGCCCGCTTTTTGCTACATTTCTGTTATCATATTTCGCAATAAATGAGTCTCATTATCTTTCATGTCTGGTGATCCCGATACCCGGATCGATTCAAACTGCGCAGTGAGGAATCCATATGATCGAAAATCTCTCCGGCCTGCATGAGACCGTCAATTACCGCCAGAATACGCAAATGCGGCTGTACAATAACAATGAGGCGGAAAACTATCCGCCTCACTGGCATACGCCGTTCGAACTGATCATGCCCACAAGCAGCACCTACCGCGTTGTCTGCGGGGCAAATGAATATCATCTGAATACCGGGGACATCATCATCATCTGCCCGGGTATTATTCATGAGCTGTTTGCTCCGCCGGAGGGCACCCGCATCATTTTCCAGCCGGCCGTGTCCGGGCTGAGCGTCCGCGAAACCGACCTGATCGCTTCGATCCTGAGCCCGGCCGCTCTCATCACGCCGGAAAACAATCCCGACATCTACGAACCCATCCGGGAACAGATGATCCAGATCCGGGACGAGTACCTTGCGGGCAAGCCCTACATGGAAGCCTCGATCTACTCCCGCTTCCTCGATATCCTGGTGCGCGTCGGAAGGAACTACACGGAGAGCGCGCAGCGTTCAATCGACGCGACCGCCAGCAAACAGCGCGAATACGTCGAGAAGATCACGACCGTCTGCAACTATGTCGGAGAGCATTTCGCCGAAGATCTGTCCCTTGAAGACGTGGCTGAACTGGCCGGCTTCAGCAAATACCACTTTACCCGCCTCTTCCGCCAGGTCACCAACGTCAGCTTCTACAAGTTCCTCAGCCAGAAGCGCATCGCCTACGCAAAGGAACTGCTGATCTCCGGCAACTACTCCATCATGGAAGTGGCGTATCTGTCCGGTTTCTCGAGCCACGGCGCGTTCACGCGCATGTTCAAGCAGGTCACCGGCCAGGCGCCGAATGAATTCAGAAAAATGTATGACGGCTGAAAAGAGCCGCGGTCACAGCTGCCTTGATTTCTCAGTGCAGGCAAGCATCGCCTCGATGACGGCGCTTCTGAAGCCGTTCTTTTCAAGCATCCGGACCGCCTGAATCGTCGTACCCGCCGGCGAGCAGACCATATCCTTGAGGGCGCCGGGATGCAGTCCGCTCTCCAGCACCATCTGCGCGCTGCCGAGTACGGCCTGCGCCGCAAACCGGTAGGCCTGCGCGCGCGGCATGCCGTCCGCGACCGCCGCGTCCGCCATCGCCTCGATCAGGATATAGACATAGGCGGGTGAGCTGCCGCTCACGGCCGGCACGACGTCCATAAGCTTCTCCGGTATGATCTCCGCTTTCCCGAAGGATCCGATGATCTCAAGCACCGTTTCCTTCTGCTCTTCCGTCACGAACTCATTCAGGCAGACGGCTGTCATACCCGCACCGACCATCGCCGGCGTATTCGGCATCGTGCGGACCATCGGCAATTCCCGGCCGAACTGCTCCCGAAGCCATCCAAGCGACTTGCCCGGCGCGATCGTCACGATGACCGCGCCTTCCTTTACGCTGTCTTTGATCCCGGCGATCACAGCCTCGTACATCTGCGGCTTGACGGAGAGAAACAGGACGTCGGACGCCGCCGCGGTTTCCGCATTATCCGTGGTAAACCGGACCTTGTACACGTCCGTCACATGATCCCGCGGCCCCGACACGATGATCTCTTCCGTTCGCGCCACCCCTTTCGAGACAATGCCGCCGATCATCGCTTTCGCCATATTGCCGCCGCCGATAAAGCCAATCGTCATCTTCCACACCTCCCGTCATCAGTCTGCAAGCACCGTCACGATAAAGCCGCCGGCATTATCGCCCGAAACCGTCCACTCGCCGTCCGGTTCCTCAATTGTCTCCTCTGATGTGTAAAACACTTTGTAGGCATGTCCCGCCGCCTCGGTTTCAAGCGGCTCGGAAGGGGACGTATGCCCGCGCAGGTCCTCGAGATACTCTTCCAGGCACTCATTGTGCTGCGTCATGTACGTGGCATGAGGCTGCCCGACATACCGGAAGTGCCACGCCTCATTGCTGATCCCGGTGATCGCCGTCTTGTCCTCCGCATAGCGCCTCACAAATCCGTAGCGATACGCGTTCTGCGCCATCCATACGGCATTTTCACTCTCTGAAAATGTCCCGGCGCTCCCGTCCTCATACGTGATGCCGAGGTCGAGTGCCAGCCCCGTGTGATGCTCGCTGCAGCCGGGCACTGCCACATATTTTGTGACGTACTCTTCTCCGTACAGTTCCTCGTATTCATCCCATACACTCTGCTGATATTCCTTTGACCGCCAGGCGCTTGAGACGGAGGTCAGGGACGACCCCATCGCCTCGTCGCAGTCCCGGATCATCGCATCCAGCGAGCTCATCGCCTTGCGGGCCAGCATAAACTCATCCTTGTCCACGGGATAGTCATACGTCTGCGTCTCTTTTATGTTCACCAATTCCAGATCCGCGTTTGCCTCAAAGTCGTATTCATGATCCGCGCTCACCAGGATGAGGTCGCCCGTCCGGCTGATCCGGTCGGAAAATGTCACAACGGCAGGTTCCGTCTCATTCCCCTGCTCCGCCTCCGCAGCCGTTCCGGTCTCCGCCAGAGCCCCGCCATTTTCCGCGCCCGGGTCTGCAGTCAGTTTCTCCGCCGATCCGCACCCGGCCAGGATCCCTGTCAGCATAAGGACAGCCGCAAAACAACCGAACCGTCCGCCCCTCTTTCGGAGGCGGCGCGCCGCTTTCCCGGCCCCGTCTGTCCCCTGTATTTCGTTTACCATGTGAAGTCTTTGAAATCCGTGCATCGATCCGCACCCTGTTTTTTATTTGTTGAGTAAATCACGCGAGCTGTTCAGCGCACTTGTGCATCTTCCTCTGCGCAGTTCTGCGGCGCGAAGCCGGTCCTTCAGGGTGATCCGCCGGAGGCTCACTCCTTCTCCTCGGCATGCACCGGGGCGTCGCAGTATTCGCACTTTCCGGTCGTTCCTTCCCGCATTTTCAAGAAGGCCCCGCAGTTCGGGCAGCGCACCTGGATCATCTTCGCGACCCATGGTTTTTCCGTCATTTTCAGGTAGACGGTCGGGTCGGATCCCCTCTCCAGGGAGCAGTCATTTAAATACCGGTGGCTGAGGAGCCACTCCAGGTCCCGGATCACATTCTCCTCCTGCTGCGAGAGGTCCTGCGCCAGGTCCTTCACGCGGCGCACACCGTCCGCGTCACTCGTAAGGAGCGAATTGAACCGGTTCACCTTGCCGATGTAGACGCGGCGGCGGAACCCCGCACGGAGAAGCCAGATGTGCGGGATCAGGCCGAGCACCGGGAAAAACAGATCCGTAAGGCGGAATCCGTAGGTCTGCGTCAGGCACATGCCAAGTCCCACGCCCCAGAAAAAGGTGCCGAATCCGCCCGCAATCAGTTCCAACACTGCGATGATATGCGATCTTGCAATCGTGCCTTTATTTCGAAAATCCATAAGATCCTCCTCCGACACTCATCGTAAAGCGAACACAAGTCTGCTGCCGGTTCCGTTTTGTCCCTTTATTATGCCACGCCGGCCGCCGGTCGTAAAGGATCCGGCTCCCATCCGCATCATCGTCAATGATCGGCCCGGTTATAACCGTTTTTCATCTTCTGGCTGACGATCTCAATCACCTTCGTCAGTGTATCGGCCGTCTCCTTTTTAGCCATGCTGCAGAGTTCTTCATTTGCCTTCTTTAAAAGCGAAAGATCTCCGCTCTCCCGCACTTTCCGGTCATACTCCATGACAATGCGGCGTCCCTGCACGGCGATCGCCTCCTCATACCGCTCGATCTGCTGAGCGCAATCCGAAAAATGAGAGTCCGCCAGCGCGCCGATCAGGCGGCTGTTCCAATACAGATTTTCCGTAGAGGCCTCGAGCGCTACGTTGCTGAGATAGGGCGGCATCTGCGGCACCTGCGGATAGACCGGCAGCATCGCGCTGAAAGTCGTCGATCCGAAGCTCACCCATTCCAGGCCGCGGGCTCCTTCCGGCGCATCTTCCCGGATCTGGCAGAGCACCGTCACGCCCGTCCGGTTGATCCCGATCGAGCGGTATATGCCTCGCCTGCCGGTTTCCTGAGTCGTGTACGGGTCATAGGGTGTTCCCTGATAATGAGCCGAAAGAATGTACTTGACGTCCTCGACGCTGACTTTCCGGTCCGGGACAACCGCCCACGGAATGCGGTCACTCTCCGGTCCGAAATCCGCGCCTTCCCCTTCCCACTTATAGCTCCATGGGGTCAGATAGCGGCCCATAAACCAGGCCCTCGGGGTATTGTAAAGATGGTCCATATCCGTATGCGAGCCGAAGATATCCCGCGGATTCATCCGCCCGTCCTGATTCAGATCCAGATGATTGTCCGCGATGAACTCTCTAAGATCCGCCGAGCAGAGATGGTTTTTCTGCTCACCAAATGCGTCCTCAAAATCAAACGAATCCATTCCGAACTGATTCGGCGCGATGACGCAGACATCGTCCGGCACTCTTTTGGCCATCCAGTGATGGCCGCCGATCGTCTCCAGCCACCAGATCTCATTTACATCA
>CACXFK010000046.1 GCA_902766945.1 uncultured Lachnospiraceae bacterium
CGCCGGCGCGGAGATTCACTCCGGCATGAGCTATCCGCAGAATGAACTGATCTATAACCGCGCACGGAACGGCCAGCTGATGCAGGAAACGATCTCCCCGTCCGGGCAGATCGCGTACTTCGAAGGCGGCGGCGGCGGAGCAGAAGGCACGGTGGACTGCCGCCAGTGGCTGACGGCCATCCAGAAGGGTACGGAACCGCTCGTGAAGCCGGAGCAGGCCCTTGTGGTCACCCGCATTCTCGACAACATCTACGTCGCGGCGGATACAAACAAAGAAGTTCGTTTCTGATGCATTTCGGATCGATTTAGAATAAGGACATGTATACAGCCGCCTGTGGTCAGTCTCGTATGAGGGAGGGACAATCCGGGCGGCTGTTGAGATTTGGAAGATATTCGGAAAGGAAGGCATGAGCGATGGGATTTGCGATGCGGATGAAGCTGAATGAAGAGATCATTAAGAAGGCCAGTTTTGCCGGCACTTATATCGGCGGACGGAAATGCGGGTTTGAGTTTGACGTGCAGCTCGCTTATTACCGGGGCCAGTACCTTTCCTGCATTGAGCAGCTCGAAGTATGGCTTGACGGGGAACAGATGCCGGAGGAAGCGGTTTTCTTTGAACTGAACGGAAAGGAAATGCCCGTTTATAAGCTGAAATGGGCGATGACCGAGTTCTGGAGCCAGGTCGTACCCGCCAGAATCCGCGTGATCAGAAAAGGCGGCATTGCCGCCGGCGAGCATGAACTGGAACTGAAGCTGATGCTCCGCATCCCGTATATGCAGATCGGACCGGATCACACGTTTATGCCGCTCGACGCCGGTGAAAAAGTCACCGTATTCCTTGAGGATGAGCCGGAAGGCATTCCGCAGACCACAGAGGAACTGAAGGTAGACGGGGCAAAGCTCGGCGCGACGCTGTTCTGCTACGGAACCGAGTACGCCCGATATCAGTATGATTTTGAAGAATGCGTCCGCCAGGCCTATCTGGCCGGCGCGAAGGGGTATGAGATCGTCGGCACGCAGATGATCCCAAGCTATCCGAATGTGGATGACGAGTTCCTGGGCCGTGTCGCCGCGATGAAGGCAAAGTACGGTATCGGGCCGGTCGGCTACGGTGCCAATCAGGACAAGGGCATGCGTCCGGACCGCAATCTCACCGATGACGAGATGCTCGCAGACGCGATCGTGGACTTGAAAACCGCGAACCGTCTCGGCTGCAAGGTGATGCGCGTTCAGTATATGATGTCTCCGGCTGCATTTGAAAGACTGGCTCCTTACGCGGAGCTCTTTGACGTCCGCTGCGGGATCGAGATTCACAATCCGGAGACGCCGAAGACGGATGCGATCCGGCGGTATATCGAAGTCATCGACCGCACGGGTTCAAAGTATCTCGGCTTTGTGACGGACTTCGGTTTCCTTGCGACCGCACCGAACAAACCGAAGTGGCTCAAGGCTCTTAAGGCCGGCGTGAAGGAAGAGCATCTGCAGCTTGCGGCGGATATGCGTTCCGCAGGCAGAACGCAGGAAGAAACCATGGCGAAAATGCAGGAGGTCGGCGCAAATCCGGCGATCATGGATGCCGTGGCCGGCATGTTCGGATTTGTCCAGTTTACCAATCCGGACGAACTGGGAAGACTTCTCGATGAGCTGAAATATATTCTTCCGTATACATTTGAGATTCACTGCAAGTTCCACTATCTCGGCGACGACGGGCTTGAACCGAGCATCCGCTATGAGAAGATCCTCCCGGTCGTGAAGGAGAGCGGATTTGACGGATGGCTGATCTGTGAGTACGAAGATGAGATGTATTCCGGCGGCCACGATTATACACAGAAGATGTTCGCACTTGAAAGAAGTATTCTTGAGTGACAGGAACCTGTTGCGTTGACTATAATAAGAACAGGAAGATGGCGTTGGATTTTGAAATAGAAGGTCGGATCTGACGCCATTTTTAAAAAGAGTATTTGCACAAGGAGAACGAACGCATATGGACAGAGCAATAGGGGAGTCCCTGAGGGGCGAAAACAGGAATTATATATTCCCGTTTTTGTGGATGAAGGGAGAGGAAGAAGCCGTCATCAGGCGCGAGATCGAAAAGATCAGCGAATGCGGTATCCGCGCTGTCTGCCTGGAATCGCGGCCGCACCCGGATTTTGCCGGGCCCAAGTGGTGGCGGGACGTGGATATCGTTCTGGATGAAGCGAAGAAGCGGGATATGAAGGTGTGGATCCTCGACGACGCGCATTTCCCGACCGGTATGGCGAACGGGCTTCTCCCGAAAAAATATCCGGAGAGGGCGAAGCAGTATCTGGCCGTCAAACAGTTTGACGTGACGGGACCGCTTGCCCACGGCACGCTGGACATCGCCCAGGCGATGAGGAAAGCCTTTACCTGGATGGATATCGGGAAACCGGTTGAGAAGCCGCTGATCGATGAGCAGAAGCTGGTCTCCGTCATCGCGATGCGGATGGCTGAGAACGATACCGTGACAGCCGACGTGTTCACAGGGAAAGAAGCCGTGCTTCTTTCAGGCGGCGAGACGGATCCGGACGCGGTATACTCTCCGATCCGGCCGAACCGGATCAACCTGACGGATCATGTCCGGGACGGCCGTCTTGTCTGCGATCTCCCGGAGGGCGTGTGGCGCGTGTTTGTCGTGTACACGACGTACGATGAAGGCGCCCGGAATGACTATATCAACATCATCGACGAAGCGTCCGTGCAGGTGCTGATCGAAGCCGTCTATGAACCGCACTACGAGCGGTATAAAGAGGAATTCGGAAAGACGATTGCGGGGTTCTTCTCGGATGAACCCGGTTTCGGCAACACGTTCGGATTTCAGATGGATGAATCGATCGGCCGCAAGATGATGCCGCTTCCCTGGAACAAAGACGTGCCCGGGATGCTTATGGAACGCGTCGGCGCGAACTGGAAGGAACTCCTGCCCCTTCTTTGGTATCCGTCCGAGGATGAGAAGCAGGCGGCCCTTGTGCGGTATGCTTATATGGACACCGTGACGAGCCTGTATGCAAAGAATTTCTGCGGACAGCTTGGAAAATGGTGCCTGGACCGCGGCGTGGAATACATCGGCCACGTCATCGAGGACCAGAATGAGCACAGCCGTCTGGGATGCGGCGCAGGTCACTTTTTCAGGGCGATCAGCGGGCAGTCAATGGCCGGCATCGACAACATCGGCGGGCAGGTTCTGCCCGGCAACCCGAATACGTTCCGGCACGGCTTCAACACGACGGACGGCCAGTTCTATCACTATACGCAGACCAAGATGGGCGCTTCTGCGGCGCTGATTCAGCCGGGCAAGCAGGGCCGGCTGATGTGCGAGACCTTCGGCGCGTATGGCTGGAGCTTCGGCGTCCGGGATATGAAGTGGGTGGCCGACTGGCTGATTGCGCGCGGGGTGAATCACTTCGTGCCGCATGCATTTTCCATGGACACCTATCCGGACACGGACTGCCCGCCGCATTTTTATGCGGGAGGACATAACCCGGAATTCCCGTATTTTGCAAGGCTGATGCCGTACTGCAACAGGCTGTGCCACGTGTTCTCCGGAGGAAAATGGATCCCGGAAGTCGGGCTTCTGTATCACGGGGAGATGGAGTGGCTGGATGACTGCATGATGGACCAGCGGCCGGCGCGGGAGCTGAGCGAGGGGCATATCGATTACGCGATCGTGCCGTCCGACGCGCTCCTTGACGCGTGCGGCGCAGGTGACGGCACGTATCAGGCTGAAGTAAAGGACGGCAAGCTCGTGCTCAGCGGGGTTCCGCTGAAGCTCCTGATCGTGCCGGCCGGCCGGTTCGCGGATCCGAAGCTGACTGTCTTTATGAAACAGTATCCGGATGTATGCGTCCTCTTTGTAGACGAGAAACCGGAAGCCGCCTTCCGCATGGAAGATGGCGGACGTCTGTTTGAGGACGGAAGAGAAGACCTGCAGAGCGTGCTGGATACGGCGGCGGTCGTGCCGCTTCATGAGCTTGTCCCGACCATCAAGGCGATGGGCGTCATCGGCGCGAGAGCCGACGTGCGCGGCGACGCGTCCTTCTTCCACTACGAGAAGGACAGCGGCGATCTCTGGATGGTTTTCAACGAATCAAAGTCGGAAGCCATCCACGGCAACCTGCTCGTGAAGCTCGGCGACGAAAATCGAAGAGTCTGGCGCTATGACGCGATGAAGAACAAGGTGTATCCGGTGGAACAGCTGATGGCCAGAGGCTTTGATGAACCGCGCATGCTGTGCACGCTGGATCTTGACCCGTACGAGTCGGCGGTATTCTTCACCGCGACCGGGGAGGAGATGGACGGCATCGCTGAAAAGGCGGATCCGAATGAGCGCCGGGAAGCATGGCGCACGGATATTTCAAAGGACTGGGAAGTGGAGATCGCGGAGTCTTCCGATGAGCCGGTCTTCAGGCCGCTTGACAGCGGGCAGGTGAAGTCGGAGGACGGCAGCCTTCTGCCTGTATCGGACGCGCTTCCTGCATTTTCAGGCTTTATGCGCTACAGCCGCGTGATCCGCATAGCGGATCCGAAGAAGCGGTATGAGATTGAAACGCAGCACCTGTACGAGGTCGGCCGGCTGTTTGTAAACGGCAAAGAGACGGACTTCCGTCTGTGCCCGCCGTACCGGTTTGATCTCGGAAATGAACTGAAGGAAGGCGACAACCTGATCACGATCGAGGCGGCCAATACACCGCTTCGCGACGTACTGAATTATGATCAGGGCATGTTCGGATATGAGAAGGGGGTTTATGAGCCGTCCGGGATCTTTGGACGCATTTCCCTGATTGAACTCAGCTGACTGGTATTTTGAAAACGAGTCGGCGCAATGCACACGGAATCGTAGCTTTTGACGGACACAATATTAAGATATGGAAAGGCGGATGGAAATCGAATGAACGGACTGACAAAGGAACAAAAACAGCGCGTCGAGGAACTGCTTTCCCGGATGACCCTGGATGAGAAAATCGGGCAGATGAATCAGGAATCGCCGTCGATCGTCGGCGGGTTCGACGTCCCATTTGAAGAACTGATCGAGATGATGACGGACGGCCGCATCAGCAAAGAAGAATTCGGCCGCATCATGGAGTCCGCGCAGCAGGATTTCCATGAGGATATGATCCGCGAAGGCGGAGTGGGTTCACTGATGGTGCAGGACCCGGTCAAGGTCAATGAGCTTCAGAAGATCGCGGTGGAGGAGAGCCGGCTCGGCATACCGCTGATCTTTGGACTGGACGTCATCCACGGCTTCCGGTCCGTGTATCCGATCGCGATCGCGGAAGCGGGATCCTTTGACACCGACCTCTTTGAGAGAACCGCCGGGATGGCCGCCAAAGAGTCGAGGGCTGCCGGCGTCGCGTGGCATTTTGCGCCGATGGTTGACGTGGCGAGAGATGCCCGCTGGGGACGCGTTTCGGAAGGCCCGGGTGAAGATCCGTTTCTCGGGTCGGAGTTTGCGCGCGCCAAGGTGAGAGGCCTGCAGAATGACCAGTCCTCAACTGAAAACTATGTGGCGGCGTGTCTCAAGCATTATGTCGGATACGGCGCGGCGGAAGCGGGCCGGGACTACAATACGGTCAGCATGGCGATGCATGTCTTTTACAACAATTACCTGAAGCCGTTCGCGGCGGCCGTGGATGAAGGCGCGCAGACCGTGATGGCGGCCTTCAACGATCTGAACGGCGTGCCCTGTACGGTCAATGAATTCCTGCTCAGGAAGACGCTGAAGGAGTCCCTGGGATTCCCCGGATTTGTCGTCAGCGATGCCAACGCCATCCGCGAGTGCGTCGTACACGGCATCGCCGAGGACGACGTGGATGCCGGCATCAAGGCCGCGGCCGCCGGCATGGATATGGATATGGGGACGGAGATCTACTCGAAGCACCTGAAGGAAGCCGTCGAGAGCGGGAAGCTTGACATCAGCGTCATCGACGAGGCGGTCCGCAGGATCCTGTCCGTCAAGATGTGGCTCGGTCTCTTCGAACATCCTTACGTATCGGAAGAGGCGATGCACCGCTATGACACGCTGCCGAAGGAGCACACCGATCTCGCCCTTGAAGCGGCGGAGAAATCGATCGTCCTCCTTAAAAATGAAAACCATGTGCTCCCGCTTAAGAAAGACGCGAAGATCGCCCTGGTCGGCTCTCTCGCGGACAGCCGGACCGAGATCATCGGCGCCTGGGCGATGAGCTGGCAGGAAAAAGACTGCGTTTCGATCCGGGAGGGCATGGAGCAGACGTTTGAAAACGTCCGGTATTTCCCGTGCGGCGGACCGGAGGGCGACATTTCCATGGACGAAGTGATCGCCGCCGGAGACTACGGCGATGTGATCGTCGCGGTACTTGGCGAACTGGATTCGATGTCCGGCGAGGCGTCTTCCAGAACGGATATCACGATTCCGGGCCGTCAGAGAGAACTGCTCGAAATGCTGATGCATACCGGAAAGCCCGTCGTGCTGGTTCTGATGAACGGCCGGCCGCTGGCGCTTGACTGGGAAGATCAGTTCGTGCCCGTGATCGTGGAAGCGTGGCATCTCGGCATCCGCATGGGCGACGCCGTCGCGCACGTTCTTTCGGGCGACAAGAATCCGGAAGGCCGCCTGTCGTCGACCTTCCCGAAAGTATCCGGCCAGTGCCCGGTTTACTACAACGCGATGAACACCGGACGGCCCGGGTCGAAGAGCAAGTTCACATCCAGATATCTGGACATCGCACCGGGCCCGCTGTATCCGTTCGGCTATGGCCTCAGTTATACGGAGTACGCCTACTCGGAACTCAGCGTGACCGAGACTTCCGCGGACTGCTGGGTGAGCGTCAAAGTCACGAATACCGGAGACGCAGCCGGCCGTGAGACGGTCCAGTTCTATCTGCAGGATGTGACGGGAAGCCTCGTCAGGCCGGTGAAGGAACTGAAAGGATTCCGCAAGATCAGCCTTGAGCCCGGCAAGTCGGAGAACGTGATCTTCCGCCTGCCGAAGAAAGACATGGGCTTCTACGACAATGACGGCCGGTACCGCCTGGAAGACGGCCTGTTCCGGTTCTATGTCGGCGGCAGCTCGGAGTCCTGCCAGATGGCGGAACTCCGGATCGCCTTCTGATCAACCAGATGACAATGGGGACTGTCCCCGTTGTCATCTTTTTTCTTTATAGGAAGTTCCTTCGGATTTCCTATGGGACAAAAAGCACTCCGTGCAGGATGCACACGCCGCACATAGGAAAGGTGCAACGACCCTGCGTCAGCAGGTACTTTGGTGATTTCGATATTGCGGCAACCGCTTGCTCTCTGGTACGATTGGACCGGAAAAGGAGACAAACATGAGCGAAGAGATGAGAGAATACGTGACCTTTCATGTGAAAACCCGCGACGGACGGGATGTGGAGATGGCTGTGATCGAAGAGTTTGAATATGATCACAAACTCTATGTCGCTGCCGCTGTCGTGGAACATGACACGGTCTCGGAAAACGGATATTATATTTACCGCTGCAAACTGACAGAAGACGGTTTTGATGCAGAACCGATCACGGATCCGGACCTGTTCCGCGAAGTGTCAGAAGCGTACCAGGCGCTGTAACAAAGACGATGATGGAAGAGTCTTTTCTGTTCTATGAAGAACTGCCGGACGGAACAGCCGCTGTCTCCGGTGCCCCTGAAGGGCGGCGCAGAATCATTATTCCGGAGACGATCGGCGGAATGACGGTGTCCGCGATCGCCGCCCACGCGTTTGCCGACAGGGAGGACATCCGGGAGATTGTGCTGCCCGGCACCGTGCGCTTCATCGGAAACTATGCGTTTCATTACTGCAGCCGTCTTGAACATCTGCTTCTCACGGACAGCGTGGAGGAATACGGGGACGGCGTGATCCGGGTCTGCAGCTCGCTCTCCCTGATCGACATCACGATGCAGAACGGGCGGTGGCGCCTGCTCAGGGAGATGACGGGAGACACGGACGCGGAGCTGTTTTTCCGGCTGTCCTTTCCGGACGGCCGGGCGGAGCTGCTTTTTCCGAAGTATTATAATGCACACAGAGAGGATCCGTGGGCTCGTGCGATCCATCAGTCCATTGTCGGAGCGGGATACGCCTACCGGCAGTGTGTGTCGCGGACAGGGATCGATTACCGCCAGTATGACGCCTGTTTCACGAGGATCGCTCAGGTGGATCCGCTGACGGGCGGGCGAATTGCGCTCGCGCGGTTGATGGAGCCGTACCGCCTGCAGGAAAAGGCAGCCGCCCTCTACAGGGACTATCTGCCCGAAGCGGCGGAAATGCTGATTCCGTATCTCACGGAGCAGGCAGATGCCAGCCGGATCCGATTTTTACTGAGAAATGCGGACATCCCCCGCCATCTGCTGGAGGAGGGGGCCGGCCTGGCATCAGACAGGGGGCTGACAGAGATCTGCAGCCTGTTCATGGATCAGCTTGGCAGGCAGGAAGGCGCTGCGGGAATGGCGTCCTTTGATCTGGACGACTGGGAATGAGGAGAGGACAAATGAGAGAGGACAGGTTCCTGATGGCCGAGAAGCTGCTTCGGAGCGCCAAAACAGAGCTGTACCTGGCCATGCGCTTTATGGGACCGGCACTCCTGAGCCTCGGCACGGCCGCGGATCTCAGCACCCGCACCATGGGGACGGATGCGAAGGATCTGCGCTATCATCCTTTATGGGTCATGCAGACGTATCTTCAGCACCCGTATATACTCAGCCGCATTTATCTGCATACGATTCTGCACTGCATTTTCCGCCATATGTACGGCCTCCCCTCTCACGCAAACCATGAGCTCTGGGATCTGAGCTGCGACATCGCGGCGGAATCCGTGATCGATGAGATGGATCTGGACATTGTGCGCCGGACGCCATCCGATTTCCGGGAAGAATGGTACGCAAAACTGACAGGTGCGCTCACCGTCCTGACGGCGGAAAAACTCTACCGCTATTTCGAGGAGAACCCGCTCTCCTACGACCTTATGGTCAGGCTTTCCGACGAATTCCGCGCAGATGATCATGTGTTCTGGAAGCAGATGGAAAACCGGGAGAAAGACGGACAGAATCCGGGAGCGGACTCATTTCCGTCCGAAGAAGACTGGAAAAAGACCGCAAAGAGGGTACAGGGCGAACTGATGCGCGGCGCGGGCAGAGCCGGCAGCGGAAAAGGCAGCCTGACGAGGGTGCTTGGGTTTGATCTGCGGGAGCGGCTGAGTTACCGGGAACTGCTTCGTAAATTTACGGTCATCCGCGAGGAATGCCGGGTCGATCCGGATTCCTTCGATTACGGATTTTATCATTACGGCATGGAGCTCTTCGGCAATATGCCGCTCATTGAGGAAAATGAATTCGCCGAATCGGACCGCATCCGGGAACTCGTCATCGCCATTGATACGTCCGCCTCTGTCGACGATACGTCTGTCAGGAGATTTCTGAGTGAGACGGCGGCTGTCCTCTTTCAGCGGGATCTGTTTTTTCGGAGCTTTGAGCTGCATCTTCTCGAGTGCGACGCGGAAATCCGGTCAGTCCGGGTGATCACGAAACCCGAAGAAATCGAAACATACGCAAAGAGAATCGAGATGCACGGCGGCGGGGGCACAGACTTCCGGCCGGTGTTCCGGTATATTGAAGACAGGAAACGCGAAGGCGGCCTGAGACACCTGAAAGGCCTGATCTATTTCACGGACGGGCTCGGCCGCTATCCGGTTCAGGCACCCCCGTATACAACTGCATTTGTCTTTTCAAGGGATGACCTCGTCCGGGATGACGAAGTACCGGGATGGATACTGAAAGTCTTTCCTGATTGGGAGGAACAGGCATAAAAATGAACATCAAAGAAGCGAAACAGGAAATCATCAATACCGTCAAGGCTTATCTCACCAAAGACGAGACAGGAACGTACGAGATCCCGCCGGAAAAACAGCGGCCGATCCTGCTCATGGGCCCGCCCGGGATCGGAAAAACCGCCGTCATGGAGCAGGCTGCCGCCGAATGCGGCATCAACCTGGTCTCCTATACCATCACCCACCACACGCGCCAGAGCGCCATCGGCCTCCCGTTCATCTCGAAGCGCGTCTTCGGCGGCACGGAATACTCCGTCACGGAGTACACCATGAGTGAAATCATCGCCTCTGTCTATGAGCAGATCGAGCGGTCGGGGATCCGGGAGGGGATCCTCTTCCTTGATGAAATCAACTGTGTTTCCGAGACACTCGCTCCGACGATGCTTCAGTTCCTGCAGTACAAGATGTTCGGAACCCACCGCGTGCCGGACGGCTTCCTGATCGTGACTGCCGGCAATCCGCCGGAATATAATAAGTCGGTCCGCGAACTGGACATCGTCACGCTGGACAGAGTCAAGCGGATCGACGTCGAAGCGGACTTCGGCGCGTGGAAGGAATATGCGATCGGAGCAGGCGTCCATGGCTCCATTTTATCGTATCTGGAGATCCGTCAGGAGCATTTCTACCAGGTCCGGGAGGGCCTCGACGGGCGTTCGTTCGTGACGGCGAGGGGCTGGGAGGACCTTTCGAGAGTCATTCAGGTTTATGAAAAGACCGGGCAGCCCGTGACGGAAAATCTTGTGAAGCAGTACCTCCAGTCGCCGGAAATCGCCGCCGATTATGCGGCCTATTACGAGCTCTACAACCTCTATTACCGTCAGTTCCGGATCGAAGAGATCCTCGCGGGAAATGCCGTGGCCCCGGAACGGGACTTCCGAAGCGCGCCCTTCGATGAGAAGCTGAGCCTGATCGGTCTTCTGACGGACCGGCTGAACCGTGATTTTCGGACGTTCTGTATCGATGAGGATGTGCAGAAAAGCCTGTTTGGCGAGCTCAAATTGCTTCTGAAGACGGAACATGCAGACGTCTCCGCGCTGCGGGCCCGCCTGCAGGAATCGCTTGAGGATGCGGGAAAGGCCCGGATCGCCGGGGCGGAGGAGATGCGGATCATGCGCTATGTCCTGCACTCTGTCAAGGATCTTGAGCGTGCCGCGGCGTCCGTCCCGCCGGGAAATGAGCGGAAACAGTTTGTGAAGGAGTGGTTCGCGGAGCGCGAGACAGCCCGCAAACAAAGAGCGGAAGAGACGGGCGAGAGGCTGACACACGCATTTGACTTTCTGGAGAAAACCTTCGGAGAGAGCCAGGAGATGGTCATCTTCCTGACGGAACTCTCCGCAGGGCGTCACAGTCTCCGGTATCTGTCTGAGTGCGGGAACAAAGCGTACTTCCATTTCAACAGGATTCTGCTGCTGAAAGACCGGCAGGAGCAGCTGAAGACGGAAGTCATGAGTTTGTTGGACGGATCCGTTTAAGGCTGGATCTGAGGGGCTGTCTGCATGCGCGCAAAGACCGGCAAGATCCCCGAGATCCGGCAGCCCTACCTGAATCCGTGAAAAAATGATATAATCTGCATATTATGACAAATGAAACCCTCCGGCGGATCGCAGACGCGAGCAGTGGAAGGCGCTTTCGCGCCGCGCGTGTCGCGGGGGAATGCCGGGCGCTCCTGACTGACCCTGTCGGGAGCAAAAACCGGGAATACAAAAGTGCGGAAGGAGACGCCTACCATGATGGATGCAAATGACTGGAAGGAAGTCATGAGAAAGAATATGAAGCGTGAGCGGGAGGACCGCCTTTCGAGAATCCGCGTGCTTAATCGGAATGTGAAAAAAGGAGAGATCCTGTTTACTGGGTCGTCTCTTATGGAACAGTTTCCGATCAATGAGCTTCTGATGACGAACGGCATGTCGCAGGTGATCTATAACCGCGGCGTAGGCGGCTTCACGACAGATGACATGCTCGCGCATATGGAGGAAATGGTGTTTGCGACGGAGCCGTCGCGCATATTCATCAATATCGGGACAAATGACATCAGCCGGCCGGATTATACACTCGAGAAGCTGCTGGAAAAATATGAAAAAATCATCCTTCAGATCAGGGAGCGGCTGCCGGAGGCGGAGATTACGCTGATGGCGTATTATCCGGTCAATGAAACGGACAAGGTTCCGGAAGGCGAACTCGGAAAACGTCTGTTCCGGACGCGGACGAACGAGAACATACGGATTGCAAATGAAGGCGTGGAGAAGCTGGCACAGAAGCTCGGCTGCCGCTATCTTGACGCAAATGCCGGCCTGACCGACGAACGCGGGAAGCTGCGCAAAGAGTTTACGATCGAAGGGATTCATATGTACGCGAACGGCTACCAGGTGGTGCTGGACAACATGAAGCCGTATCTGTAAGGAGAGAAGACAGGGGACGGTTCTCTGTCTTTTCTGTAATTCATGAGGGCAGACAGACCTGATCCGGCGGCTGTTTTTTCTTGCGCTGGATATGGCCGGCATGGTGATTCCGAGGAAAGCCGCTATTGTAAATGCACTCGATCACCTTGTATTTGAATAATAGCCGGCGCATTTCTCATCGATCTTTACAAAATCAGTATAGCTGCAGTTCACATTTCGGAAAATGTCTATGCATCGGCATGTGATGGATAAAACAACGACAATTTGAGTAAATTAATCCAAATGCACGGTGCAGCGTCGGAACGGGCAGGATAAGGACGGAGATCCCCGATCTTCTTGACGATGCAGCACCCTGATGTTAGAATCCTCTTATCTGAAAAGAGTATAAAAAGAACGCGCAGGTGTCCGGAGGCCGCACGGCGGTCCGGGTGAAAAGGGAATCCGGTGTGAATCCGGAGCGATACCAGTCACTGTGTACGGGAGGCGCACTATCGCATGAAGATGCCCCACTGGGAAACCGGGAAGGGAAGTGCGCCGGTGAACGAAGTCAGGAGACCTGCCTGCGCGTGGAATCACAGATCTGCTGACTACGGATCGTCTTTCCGACATTCGATATGCAAGACCCTGCCCTGACGGCGCCGGCAACGCGCCCTGAATGAGACAGGGACTGTTTGTCGTCGGATGAAAGATACGCAGCCGCAGAGATGCGGCTTTTTGTATGCTCATTCGGAAATACCATCTAAAAGGAGAGATGAAAAAGATGAGAAACATGAAAATGATGACGGCGGCGTGGCTCCTGACAACCTCACTTGCTCTCTTTGGCCTGGGCGGATGCATCACGGCAGCTGATGAGGCGGCCGGAGATCCCGTTCAGGAGATCACGGACGCGATCGGGACCCTGACCGAGAGCGATGAGGCGGCCGGAGATCCCGTTCAGGAGATCACTGACGTGATCGGGACCCTGACCGAAAGCGACGAGGCGGCCGTCCCGGAGGACGGAACCTATCTGCTTGACGTCACGCTTGAAGGCGGCAGCGGAAAAGCGACAGTGCTTTCGCCCTGTGAACTGACAGTGGAAGACGGCGCGATGACCGCGACCGTGATCTGGAGCAGCGACAAGTATGATTATATGATCGTCGACGGCGAACAGATCCTGCCGCTTACGACCGAGGGCGGATCGACATTTGAGGTCCCTGTGGCCTCTTTGGACGAACCGCTTGAGGTGATCGGCGATACGACCGCGATGAGTCAGCCTCATGAGATTGATTATGTGCTGACATTTGACGCGTCTTCGCTTACGCCGGAAGCGGCCGGGGACGCAGCCGAAGAGGCTGATGTTGACATTGCAGCTTCGGAAGAAGATCTCGCTGCAGCGGCAAATGCAGCAGCCCTCATTGACGCGATCTATGTACAGGACAGAACGGATGAGACCGATGCGCAGATCGAGGCAGCAAAGGAAGCATGGGACGCGCTGACGGATGTTCAGAAGGAACTGGTGGAAGGCGAGAATGCGGATCCGGATTACTTCGGCCGTGACACCGGCGATGCCTCGAACGATGATCCCAGGAACGGAGATGAAATCGGCGGGAAGGAACTGCTCGTCGTCAGCTTCGGTACGTCCTTCAACGACAGCCGCGCAGAGGATATCAAAGGCGTCGAAGACGCTCTTGCGGAGGCTTTTCCGGACTGGCCGGTCCGCAGGGCCTTTACCGCTCAGATCATCATCAATCACATCCAGGCCCGTGACGGAGAGGTCATCGACAATATGACACAGGCGCTGGACCGCGCCGTCGCAAACGGCGTGCAGACACTGGTTGTGCAGCCGACGCACCTGATGCACGGCGCCGAATATGACGAGATGAGCGAGGCACTCTCCGCGTATGAGGACCGGATTGAGACCATCGTGGTGGCGGAGCCGCTGCTCGGCAGTGTCGGGAGCGATGCTTCCGTGATCAATGATGATAAGAAGGCCGTTGCTGAAGCCGTGGTGGCCGCTGCCCTTGAGGACGCCGGTTATGACAATCTGGAAGACGCAGTGGCGGACGGAACCGCATTTGTATTCATGGGTCACGGAACCGCCCACACGGCTAAAGTCAGCTACAGCCAGATGGCATCCCAGATGGCGGCACTCGGCTATGCCAATGTGTTTGTCGGAACGGTAGAAGGTGAACCCGAAGAGACCGCATGCGAGAACATCATTGCCGAGGTGCAGGAAGCAGGCTTTAGCAAAGTGGTGCTCCGGCCCCTGATGGTGGTTGCAGGAGATCATGCCAATAATGATATGGCCGGTGATGAGGAAGATTCCTGGAAGAGCATGTTTGAAGCAGCCGGTTTCGAGGTGGAGACGCAGATCAGCGGCCTTGGCCGGATTCCGGAAGTGCAAGATCTTTACGTCGCCCATACGAAAGCTGCGATGGATGAAATTGGCAGTGCAGATGAGGTGACATCGGA
>CACXFK010000047.1 GCA_902766945.1 uncultured Lachnospiraceae bacterium
ACCGTCATCAGATGCCGTAGTTGTCAACATCTTCCTGTGTGATCGTCGCCGCATCGAAGCCCTTCTCATCCATGATGATGGTCTTCTCTTCGATTTCTTCGCCGGCTTCAAGCTTCTTGATGATCTCATCGATGTAGGAAGACTGGAACGGGTTGCACTGGCCGTCATAATTCCAGTTGCCTGCAAGGAGTTCTTCAAGAGCCCACTTGTTGCAGTCATAGCCCATCACGATGACGTCGCCGTCAACGCCGTGGCTGATGTTGGCTGCATCGAGAGCTGCGACAGCGCCCTTCGCCATGTCGTCGTTCTCAGCGTAGATGACATTGAAAGATTCGCCGGAGTCGATCACGGACTGAACGATCTGCTTCGCGTTGTCGGCATTCCATTCAGCGGTCTGCTGTGTGACCAGATTCCAGTTGTCGTTCTCAGCGACCATCGCGTCCACTGCAGCGGTACGGCCCTGCTGAGCAGCCGAGCCCATCACGCCCTGGATGTGGATGATGTTGTACTCGTCAAGGTTCTGGTTCTTCAGCCATTCCACAGCCGTCTCGCCTTCCTTCGCCATATCGGAGACGATGGAAGCTACATAGAGGCTCTCGTCCGCGTCGATCGTGCGGTCGAACAGGATGACGGAAACGCCTGCATCCTGGGCATCCTGGAGGACGCTGTCCCAGCCGGCCGTGTCAGCTGCGGAAAGAAGGAGATAATCCACTTCGTCCTGGATGAACTTCTCTGCATATTCTTTCTGCTTGTCGTTCTCAAGGCTGTACGCGAACTGAGCGTCATATCCGTTTTCCTCGCAGAACATCTTCTGAAGGTCCGCGTCATTGGCTGTGCGGTAGCCGGATTCATTCGGGTCGTTGTTGACAATGCCGACCGTGATCAGATCATCAGCCTGAGCTGCGACAGCGCCGCATGTAAAGACCATAGCTGCAGCAAGAACGGAAACCAGCAATCTCTTCTTCATTTTCAATCCTCCTTGGAACTAAAGACGGGTCTTTATGCCCGTGTCGTCATTGATGAGTTTATTGTACCCGCCGCGCCTGGAAAGTTCCATTGAGTTCCTTTTTGAAATGGTTCATATTTTTCTGACAGTTTTGATTTTTTATCGGTTCGGTTGAATATTTTACGAATCCGTCCCGTTTGCCCCTGAACTGCCCGGCAGGAGGATCGTCACGCTCGTACCTTTTCCTTCCTCGCTGTCGATCGTAATGCCGTAGGGATCGCCGAAATTGAGGCGGATCCGCTCGTTGACGTTGTACAGGCCGTAGATCTCGGACCCCGTTCCTTCCTTGTCCCGGATGCCGGCCTGAACCTGCCTGAGCCGTTCACGGTTCATCCCGATTCCGTCGTCTTCCACCGTAATACGGCAATTCCCGCCGTCCGCGTATCCGGTGATGGTGATCAGGCCCTTGCCGCGCTTGTTCTTGACGCCGTGATAGAGCGCGTTTTCAACCAGCGGCTGGATCGTGATCTTGGGGATCAGGCATGCCGTAAGACACTCCGGCACCTCGATCTCATAGCGGAGAATATCCTGGTAGCGGGTCTGCTGGATCTCAAGGTAGCTGCGGACATGCTGCAGTTCCTCCCGAAGCGTCACGATGTCACGTCCCTGATTGAGCGACGTCCTGAAAAATGCGGACAGACTCCCCACCATCCGGACGACCTCATCCATCTGCCCCGCTTCCGCAAGCCACACGATCGCGTCCAGCGTATTATAGAGGAAATGCGGATTGATCTGCGACTGCAGCAGCTGGAATTCCGCTTTCCGAAGCCGGATCTGTTCGGTCGTCACCTGATCGAGCAGGTCGTTGATCTTGTCGATCATGACATTCAGCGAGTCGCTGAGCGCGCCGACCTCATCGGCTGTCCGGACATCGGACCGCACGGACAGATCCCCCTTCGCCACCTGATCGGTGACGGCTTCCAGACGCCGGATCGGCCTCGTGATGCTCTTCGGGAAAATGTAGGACATCAGGAGGATCAGTACGATGAACACCGCAAACAGGATCGCCAGGATCCGGATCATCGTCATGAAAAAGGCCTGATACTCGTCATGGGATGCCTGCAGGCCGCGGATCTCATAGTAGATATATTCGAAGAAGGTCTCCCGGATGAGGGATGTGACGATCTGGACGTCATTTTCCCAGATCTCGATGTTGTCGTCGTAGCGATTGCCCTCGGAGAGATTTTCCTCGATATGTCTCTGATAGCTCTCCAGGTTGGTCAGGTACTTGCGCACGCTGGCCAGACGCTTCCGGTTGGCCTCCTCGTCCGTGATGCCCTCGAGAGAGTCCACGATCTGTCCGGCCTCTTTCAGCATCTCGTCCAGCGTAGACTCCTCAATCGTCTTGTTTCCGACGATCAGGAGATAGGTTTCATAGTCGTAGTCCTTCTGGAAGTCCAGGGAAAAGCGGCTCGCCGCCACGGCCGAATGAATCATATGGCCGTACTGGCGGTTGCTTCTCCAGAGACTGAAGAGCGACACGAGCATAAGGATCAGAACCGGCAGGAGCAGGATCACGTAGGATACGCGGATCTTCTGAGCCAGCGAAGAGCGGCTGTACAGAGCTCTCACCGGTCCGACCACTCTATTCTTTTTTTCGCCGTTTTCTATCTTCTCACGCACTGTACCATCCGCCTTCCGTCACGAGCCTCTGTACTGTGTCGGCGTCATGCCCTGGGTCTTCTTGAACAGATAGGAAAAATAATGCGGATCCCGGTACCCGACGTCCTGGCTGATCTCACTGCTCTTTTTCGACGTACAGCGAAGCAGCTCCCTGGCTTTATTCATACGGAAATCCGTCAGGCAGCGGATAAACGTCTCCCCGGTCTCCTGCGAAAAGACCATGCTGAGGTGATTGGGAGACAGGTTCACATGAGACGCCAGAGAGTTGAGAGACAGATCCTCGTCGGCATAATGCTCCTCGATATAGCGCATCGCCTCCCGGATGACGTCGCGGTAGCGGCTCCCCGCGGAGCGGTCCCGCCTCGAAATCGCTTCCCTGATGATCCGCGTGATATAGCTGACCGCGCTGTTTTCATCCGAGAAGGCGCCGCCTGAGACATCAGGCTTTTCGATCCCTGTCCGGTCGAGCTCCATCGAATCCAGAAAATCCGATACGCAGAAGTAGCTGTCCATCGTGATATACTGCCTGAACAGCACGGACTTCAAGGCGGACGTTCTCAGTTCCTCAAACAGTTCTTCGACAAAATAGCCGGTTTCGTCGAGATCGCCCGTGCGCAGGAAATCACGGAGTTTGCCGCGGTCAAACATCTTCGGGTCGACATTGCTTAGATCAAACTCTTCGGCGCGCTGTTCCTCATAGACCGGATGCACATGGCTTTCCGCTTCCGTAAGAATCATGCTCTCGTTCACAAAGAAGCGGTGCGCAAAGGCGCGGCTCGCCTGTTCGTATGATTCGGGCAGATTGCTGAGGCGGTTGACGCGCATCCCGAAGCCCCCGAAATAGCGGATCTGCGGAAATGCGGTATACATGGACTCGATCTGTCCGCGCATCTCCTCTTCAAGCGCTTTCAGTTCCTCTTCGTTGTCTGCTCCAAGGAGCAGCACCTTGCCTTCGGGATTCCGGTCGAACAAACTGCAGCCGGCCCTCTCCGCGATCTCTTTCAGGCGCTTCTGGGCCTCGACGACACTGGCGGAATACTCCGTGTCCCGATGGTGAACGGACTGGGATTTCAGCAGCAGGAAATTGTGCCAGAGTCCGGACAGATCTACCTGCGCCTTCTCCGCCATATCGAGCAGGGACTGCACCGGGCACTCCCCGTTCACCATGGACTGAAACAGCTTGTTCTGCTCAAGCGCCAGGTTTTCCTCCATTTCCCTCCGGTACATAAGCAGGACCTCTTCCTGTTCCCGCTCTTTTTCAAGCTGGTCCGTCACGCGGCTGATCGCCTCCAGGAGCTGCGCCGCGCTGACCGGCTTCAGCAGATAGTCCGTCACGCCAAGTCCGATGGCCGTTTTGGCGTAGTCGAAATCATTGTACCCGGACAGGATGATGATCCGGATCCGAGGCATATCCTTGCGCACCAGACGGGCCAGTTCCAGCCCGTCCATAAAAGGCATCCGGATGTCGGTGATCAGGATATCCGGCTGCGTCTTTTTGATCAGCGGATACGCGAGCTCACCGTCGCCCGCTTCACCCGCAAACTCGAGCCCCTGCTTTTCCCAGTTGATGCTGTTTTTGATGCCGTTTCGGATAACAGCCTCATCCTCTACAAGAAAGATCTTATACATGTGTCTTTGCTACCTGTATCTGTGAGAATACTTCACCGATTGCGCCGCTGATCACCAGATCCGCCGAGCGGTCCCTGGAGGTCGCGGACTTATTGATAAGAACCAGTTTGTCTCCTCTGAAGTAGTCGATCAGTCCGGCTGCCGGGTAGACGACAAGCGATGTTCCGCCGATGATCAGGCAGTCCGCCTCACGGATCGCGCGGACGGCGCCGTTGATCACATCCTGGTCAAGTCCCTCTTCATAAAGCACCACGTCCGGCTTCAGAAGGCCGCCGCAGTCATCGCAGTGCGGCACGCCGTCCGCTGCCTTGATATAGGAGGCGTCAAAGAACTTGCCGCATTTCACGCAATAATTCCGGTGGATGGACCCGTGCAGCTCATAGACTTTTTTGCTGCCGGCTTTCTGGTGAAGCCCGTCGATGTTCTGAGTCACGACGGCGCTCAGGCAGCCTGCCGCTTCCATCTCCGCCAGCTTTCTGTGCGCTGCGTTCGGTTCCACATCGAGGATCAGCATCTTGTCCTTGTAGAACCGGTAGAACTCTTCGGTATTCCTGACAAAGAACGAATGAGAAATGATCGTCTCCGGCGGATACTGGTACTGCAGATTGTACAGACCGTCCTGCGACCGGAAGTCCGGTATGCCGCTCTCCGTTGAGACGCCGGCGCCGCCGAAAAAGACGATGCGCTTATGGGTATTGACGATCTCCTGAAGTTCCCCGATCTGTTCTCTCAAATCACTCATTTCGGCTCCTTTCCCTGCACGCTTTGGCGCAGCACCGCTTAGAACCAGTATTGTCCGCTTTATTATACCCCTGCTTCCCGCGGAGTGTACAGAAAGAATGTCGCATTCCCTCCGGAGTGTTCCCGTAAAATCAAAGCAGGCTCCCGGGAAGGGGAGCCTGCTTTGCAGAGCTTATCTGTTTCATGAACGCGCGGTTCAGCTGCTTTTCCCAAGCAGTTTCTTTTTGTTCGCTGCGGTATTGGCGTACAGCCTGACGACCTTGAGGTCCATATGCTGAAATGTCTTCTCCATGTATGCGTCGTACTCATCCGAGCTGCACTTTGCCGCCCCGGCTTTCCGGATGCAGTATTCCCGGAGGGATTTCTTCTTCCCGGTCAGGCCCACTTTTTTGTGGAAGGCCGCATACGCGGTGCGGACGATCTTCTTCCCCTTCATCTTATACAAAGAGAAGGTCATCGTCTCGTCATCGTAATAGGCGCTGCTTTCCTGGATCAGCGCCTGACAGTAGAGCGCCTTGTTCTTCTCCGAGTAATACAGCTTGTCTCCGATTGCCCTGAATGTGTAGTCATTGCTTCCGCCATACTTGACAAACTTCACTTTGTTGTTCCGGATCGTAAACACATAGAGCGTCATCGCCTTGGGAGTCCAGTTGCTTCCCATGCGGGCTACGATCAGTTCCTTCACCCCGTCACCGTTCAGATCCAGCAGACAGAAATGAAGCATCTTCCTCTCGTAGCGTGCAGTCCCGTATGTATCGAAGAAAGTCAGGCCGCATCTGGAGTTCCCGCTGTCATCTTTCTTTTTCATTTTGTAAACGAATTCGTCCTGTGCCATAAAATCGGCATAGAGCGTATAATCGGTTTTTGCCTTTGCGTATGCGGGCACGCAAAATAAGGCCTGAATACAGACACTCGTCAGCGCAGCTGCCAGAATACATGCTTTCCTGAACATGGCTCCTCCTTTCTCACGTATGATTCCGTGATGAGCGCAATGGGATCAGCACTTTTCATCTATGTGTTATTCTAGCAGGCGACTGTTACAATTTGTCGGACAAAAGCTTTGCAAATCTGTGTCTTGCGTTTCGTATTGTTTTGCGTGTTTCAGGCCGCCGGCGCCGTGACGGTCGTGACCCCTTGCGCCTGTACCTTTTCAGGCCTTGCGGAAGAGACGCACTTTCCGATCACCACGCATCTCGCGGAGCTGTCCGACGTACAGGTCGACAGGATCACCGTCTTGTCTTTCTTCGAAAGCGGCACCGTGTTTTTCACGCTCGACAGGGACTGCATCTTCTTTTCCCATTCGAGGAACTCCGCTCCGTTCTGCGAGTACAGCAGATAGACATCGGAATCAATCGCCGTCGTAAAAATGGCAAAGATGTGATACCGGTAATTGCCCTTCGGCGTCAGGATCCAGAAAAACGGGTCCCGGTCATACTTCTCCTGGTCATTGAGATACTTGAGCATGCCGAACATACTGCCGTTTCTCATATTATGCCCGTAAACAAGCGTATTCGGATCCGTGAAATTCCGGTTGTTGTGGTAGTCCTCAAAGATGGATCCCGCGTAGAGGTACTGCTTCCGGAACGTCTGGTGCAGATAGAAATCATTGTCGTCCGCGCGGCAGATCGGATAACTGATGTTGTCCTGCGCGTCCACATAGAGCCAGCCGACGATATCCGGATTGACTGCTTTCAGTTCCTCCCAGTTCACCTCAAGCGGAGGCTCCGCGTCCTCGACGAGCATCTCTTCATTGTCCTCTCCCGGATCCGGGCGCGGGGTCACCGTGATCACCGGTCCGTTGTCCTCAGACTCCGTGCTCTCTGCCGAAGATGCAGCTTTCGAAGCCGTACTGTCCGCCCCGGCCGGGCCTGAAGGCGCCGTGCTGCTTTCGGCCTTTGTGCTCTCTCCTGCAGCGGATTCCGCCTTTTCCTTCTTCCGCGCGGCCTGACCGGCTCCCGGTTTCGTAAACTCGTCCGCAAGCGAGCTGTATTCATCGTCCGCGGCCTTGTATCCGCTGAAAATGTTGTAGAGCCGGAAACCGGAATAGCAAAATACTCCGATCGCCACGATCAGGATCACGATGCGCACGGGTCCGAGCCCCCCTCCGGCTTTTTTGTCATTTCCTGCCATGATCTGCTCCTCTAAAAGTGTAACAGCGCTTTCTCCTGCGCGTCAGTATACGACGACCGCCGTCCCGATCTCGACCGCGTCATAGATCGCCTCCATCTTGTCCACCGGGATATTGACGCATCCGTGAGAACCGTTTGACTTGTAAATGCTGCCGCCGAATGATCCGCGCCACGGCGCGTCATGGAGGCCCTGGCCTCCGTTAAACGGGCACCACCAGCTGACCGGCGACGAATACCCCTGCACGTCCATCGTGCCGAGTGTCGCGGGCGACTTCTTCGCGTCGATCGCGAAGCAGCCTTTCGCCGTTGCCCGGTCTCCGGTCGGCTGTCCGGTCACGACATCCGTCTCGACGATGAGCTCATAGTCTTTGTAGCACCACAGCTTCTGGTCCTTGATGCTGACTTCGACATACGTGCCGGTCAGGGAGTCGTTGTCCCATCCCATCGCCTCATACAGCCAGATCACGGTGTGCACGCCGCTGTCGGCATTTTTCAATTCATCCGTCAGCTTTGCGATCGTCTTGTCAATATCGATGCACCATCCGTAGTCGCCGCCCGATACGGTGATGGTCTTCCCGGCATGCGTCGTGAAGGACCGGTCGAGCCCGAAATTATCATATTTCTCGCCCCACGAATAGACGAGGTCCGTCACGAAGTCCGTCGAGAGCGTCACGTTTTTGCCGTCGTCCGTTATATACGGGAGGAGGAAATCACGGTCGATATCCTCATACTCGTCCCCGAACGCATAGGTGATGTGGATGCCGAGGAGACGGTTCCACTGATCCCTGCGGCGGCAGAGATTTTCGTCGTCCGAGAAGATGACCGGGTGCTCATAGCAGTCCGGCTCGAGGAGGGAAACCGTCCGCTTCGCCCCGTCCAGCGCGTTAAGGATCGTTTCCTCGGTGACGTCCGCGTTCAGCTGATTGCCCTCGATTTCCTTTGTCACCTCGTAGTCGCCGTTCGCGTTTTCGATCAGGGCCGCATTGACCGGCTTTGTGACAAACTCATCCTGCATGCAGCGAAGATTCCGGATCGCCCGGACCGCTTTTTCCCTGTCATAGGTTGTGCCGGCCGAGAGCTCGTACGTCTGTCCTTCCCTGAAATGCCTGTACCAGTGCTTCGCGTCCTGGTTCTCCATAAATTCGTCGACTTTCCCGTCGTCCACATAAGCCCAGCCCACGTCCTCGGAGCTGAGGACTTCGGAAATGCCGTCCTTTTCTTCAATCGTCAGGGAATATTTTGAGATGTCGTTGCGGATGCTCTTTTTGATGATGTCGACGGTACGGCCCGAAACGTCCGTGCCGTTGATCGTCGTGCCGTCATAAAAATGCTCCGCGTAATAATCCGCGTAGTGCCGGTAGATCGCATAAGCGCCCCCGGCCAGGATACAGCCGATGATCACGAGGACGCAGAAAAGCTTGCCCGCAGCAATCCATCTGCGGCGCCTCTTTTTCCGCCTTATTTCCTCTTCGCTCGGCTCGCGGTGAATGACCGGTTCGGTCAGATCTCCGTCCGGAATCTCGATGTCGTCCTCATCGTCCGGCTCATAATAAGAAGAGAGAACGTCTTCATCCGAAGTACGCCAGTCCTTCCGTTTCCCGGAATCCTGCATATAAACCCCTTTCCCTGCGCGGCTCACTCCCCGTTTGTCAGACCGCGCAAGCTGTCCAGTTCAAATGTCCCGGCACTTCTTACCGGGACCCTTCTCATTTCTTACATTTTTTCAAGCAGTTTGTCCACGCTCACAAGCTTCACGCTCGTCACAAAAACATCTGCCGCCTTTTTCAGCTCCTTTGCGGGCGGGTACGAAGGCGCAATACGGATGTTCTTATCCTCCGGATCGCGTCCGTAAGGATAGGTCGCGCCTGCCGGCGTCAGCTTGACGCCCGCCTCCGCGCACTTGGCCACAATCGCCTTCGCGCAGCCTTCCATCGCGTCAAAGGAAATGAAATAACCGCCCCTGGGCCTCGTCCAGCTTCCGATCCCGAGTCCGCCGAGTTCCGTGTCTAAGGTATTGAGCACCGTCTGGAACTTGGGGCGGAGAATCGCGGCATGCCGGTGCATGTGTTCCTTCATGTTCGGCAGATTGCCGAAAAAGCGGACATGACGGAGCTGGTTCATCTTGTCGTGCCCGATCGTCTGGACCATCAGGTGCTTCCGTATGTCTTCCAGATTCTTCGGCGACGCGGCGACGGCCGCAAGCCCGGAACCGGGGAACGAGACCTTGGAAGTCGAAATGAACTTGAAGACGATATCGGGATGACCGGCCTTCCTGCATTCATCCAGCAGCTCCAGGATCACGTCCTGATCCTCCGGATCTTCATAGAGGTGATGAATGGAATAGGCGTTGTCCCAGTAAATCCGGAAATCTTCCGCAGCCGGTGTCAGCGCGGCAAAGCGGCGCACGGTCTCGTCCGAGTAACTGTACCCCTGCGGGTTCGAGTATTTCGGTACGCACCAGATACCCTTGACCGCCGGATCATGATTGACATACTGCTCGACGAGATCCATATCCGGTCCCGTCTCCGACATCGGGATGTTGATCATCTCGATGCCGAAATATTCCGTGATCCGGAAATGGCGGTCATAGCCCGGAACCGGGCAAAGGAACTTGACCTTGTCAAGCTTGCACCAAGGTGTGCACCCGCATACGCCGTGGGTGAACGACCTCGAAACCGTATCAAACATAATATTGAGAGACGAATTACCGAAAATGATCATATCTTCCGGGCCGACTTCGGACATCGCGCCCATCAGCTTTTTTGCTTCCGGGATGCCCGAAAGCACGCCGTAATTGCGGCAGTCCGTTCCGGTTTCATCGTTGAAATAGCTGTCGGAAGCCAGCACATCCATCATGCCGTTCGAGAGTTCAAGCTGCTTATAAGAAGGCTTGCCTCTCGACATATCCAGCTGGAGCTTCCTGCCCTTGATTTCCTCAAATTTTTCCGTAAGCCGGGCTCTTTCTTCCAGCAGTTCCTCTCTGTTCATCTCAATATAGGCTTTCATGTCATATTCTCTCCATTTCCCGTCATCTGCAATAATATGTAAGAGTTTACGTCAACTTGCTTTCGATGTCAATTGCATGCACCGCAGCCGTCAGCAGGTCGCGCTTGCCTTGGAGCGCGGCGTGCGATACGATAAGAAGGAATGATACGACACGGAGGCATATTATGTGGACTGCGGACAGCTGGAAGGAATACGAAGTACTGGACACATCGGGCGGTGAAAAACTGGAGCGCTGGGGAGACTATCTGCTGATCCGTCCGGATCCCCAGGTGATCTGGCAGACCGAAAAGCATCTTCATGCGTGGAAGCACCCGAACGCCCACTACCACAGAAGCGCAAAAGGCGGGGGAAGCTGGGAGTTTTTTGACCTGCCGAAGACCTGGCAGATCCGGTACGATTCGCTTTGCTTCAACCTGAAGCCCTTCAGTTTCAAGCATACGGGGCTCTTTCCGGAACAGGCCGCCAACTGGGACTGGTTCCGGCCGCTGATCCGCTCCGCGGGAAGACCGGTAAAGGTCCTGAATCTCTTTGCCTACACAGGAGGCGCGACCTGCGCCGCACTTGAGGCCGGCGCTTCGGTCACGCACGTGGACGCGTCCAAGGGGATGGTGACCTGGGCTCACGAAAACGCCCGCTCCTCCTCCCTCGATGATCGTCCGGTGCGCTGGCTTGTCGACGACTGTATGCAGTTCGTCGATCGCGAAATCAGACGTGGGAACAAATATGACGCGGTCATCATGGACCCGCCTTCTTACGGAAGAGGCCCGAAAGGTGAAGTCTGGAAGATTGAAGATACGGTCTTCCCGCTCATCTTAAAGTGCGCATCGCTATTATCGGATACGCCCCTGTTTTTCCTGATCAGTTCCTACACGACCGGACTGCAGAGCGGCGTTCTTCAGTACATGCTCTCGGCCGCACTGAAAGCACATAAACCGGACCGGATCGAGTCCGGCGAGATCGGTCTGCCGGTTTCATCGAACGGTCTGATCCTCCCGTGCGGCTGCGCCGGACGTGCTTCATGGAAATGAACAATTTCTTTATGGGAAATCCAAGGAATATCCTAAAAAGAAAAAACAGGGGCGACTGCCCCTGTTTCTTTCTTTATTCGTCTTCGGAATTCTCCTCTTCGTCGTAGTCTTCCGACTCATCGTACTCTTCCGACTCGTCATAATCTTCACTGTCATCAGATCCGCTGTATTCGCCGGACTGAATGAAGGAAGCATTGACCCAGCCTTCACGGCCGTTTACGGAGACCTTGTACCATCCGTCTTCACTCTCGAGAATGGTCAGTTCATCGCCTTCATAGAGCGTATCGATGACGTTGTCATCACTGCCTGTAGACGGCTCCTCGCGAAGATTGACTTCGTCGCCGGTCACATAACCCGGACCGCCTTCCTCAGCAGACGTCTCTGCAGGGGTCTCTTCCGGTGACGGTGTCGGCGTCGGTGTTTCGGTAACTGCTGCCGCTGAATCCTGAAGGAGAGAGATTTCCCCGTCCGCGGACGTCTGCGCGGGAGCTGCAGTTCCGTTCGAAGCAGTCCCTCCTTCTCCTGTCAGAGAAACCGTAACGGCCGAATCGTCACTGGCCACGATCTCACCCGCTGCCGCGTCACTGCCGGCTGCCGGACTGACCTCTGTTCCCGCCACTGTCTGCGGTACAATCTCCGGAACAGATGAGACCACGGTTTCCGCGACAGAGGCCGCGGTGCTCTGAACAGCCGTATCGACAGCGGCCACCGGCATCGATGCGGTTGAATCACTGTCTGTCAGCGAAGAAATGGTTCCCGAACTCCCGCAGCCGGATAAAGCCAGCGCGGCAGTGACAGCTGCCACAACAAATGCCGATCTCAATCCATTACATTTCATAACACAAAAATCCCCTTTCAATTATCCGGCCGTTATCCTTCCCGGCCAATAAAGTGGCATGCGCAGCGCGCAAACGCGCTACTTTCGAATCATACCATTTTCCCGACGGTGCGTCAACCCATGCCCTTCTCATACATCC
>CACXFK010000048.1 GCA_902766945.1 uncultured Lachnospiraceae bacterium
AATCATAAGGACAAAGCAGAAGATGAATGCGCACGCTGCCGCGCTCTTTATCACGGCTTCGGTCATCGTGGCCGCCTTTGCCGCCATGATCCTGATCCGGAAGCGCGAAGAAGAAAAACAGTTTATAAAGGATGTTCGGAACAGCTGGGGAAAAAGATCTCCCCGGCTGTTTTCTGTGTCGGAAACCGGCGGGATCCGGGACTTTTCGGATCTGAAAGAAGGAAATGCGGTCGATGACATCACCGCGTCGGACGTGGATCTGGACGCCGTTTTCCGCATGATCGGAAATGGAGCCGTCTCGTCGCCCGGCGCGGAAATTCTCTATTCCTATCTGAGGCATCCGGTCACGGATGAATGTGAACTGAAGCGGCGGATCGCGCTTGAGGATCTGTTTGAGGAGCGTGAAGAACTGAGACATGCCGTGCAGCGCATCCTGTTTGAATGCGGCTGTCTGAAGCAGGGGTCTTTCTGCCGCTGCATCAGGGAAGTCCGCAAGGCAAAGCGCATCGGACGCGGCCGCTTTATCGCGCTCGGCGCCGCAACGGCCGCCGACATCGTTTTGCTCTTTTTCTTCCCGCTTTTCGCCGTGTTTCTGCTCATCTTGCTTTTGATGGCGGATTTCAGGGTGCATCTCAAGATGAAGGAGCACACCGCGATGCCGCTCGCAGGTTTTCAGGCGGTTCTCCGTCTGCTGAACGCCTCGGACGCGCTTGCCCGAATCCGTGAGGAAGGGATCGAAGAGGAGGTCCGTGAGATCAGGGAGCTGTCTTCTGCTTTTTCCACATTCCGCAGAGGGGCTTTCCTCGTGACAAGCGCCGGGTCGGTGGGCACCGGGGCCGACAGCGCGCTTCTGGACTACATCAAATTGTTCTTCCATGTGGATCTGATCCGGTTCGACCGGATGCTCGCCGCGATGGAGGAGCATGAACAGGATGCGCTCCGGCTTCTCGAACTCATCGGGCGTCTTGACGCCTGCTGCGCCGCTGCCTCATACCGCGCATCATGCCCGGTGAACAGCCGTCCTGTGTTTTTGAAGGAAGTTCAGGAACGGCCCTCCGTTCAGATCACGGATCTGGTTCATCCGCTGCTTGACCACCCCGTTCCGAATACGATCTGCACGGATCAGCCGGTGCTTCTGACCGGTTCCAACGCGTCCGGGAAATCTACTTTCTTAAAAGGCGTCGCCCTGTCCGCGATTCTGGCGCAGAGCATCGGCGTCGTGACCGCCTCCTCGTACGAGGCGCCATTTTTCAGGATCTACAGTTCGATGGCCCTTCGGGACAATCTGTCGGGCGGAGAGAGCTATTTCGTCGTGGAAAGCCGTTCCCTGCTCCGGATCGTGAACGCGGCCGGAACAGACGGGCCGCCGGTCCTCTGCCTCGTGGATGAAGTCCTCCGCGGCACCAACACGATCGAACGGATCGCCGCCTCGTCCCAGATCCTCCGGGAGCTTCGCATGCGCGGCGCCCTGTGCTTTGCTGCCACGCATGATATCGAGCTTTCCTATCTGCTTGAGGATGAGTACCGGAATATGCACTTTTGCGAGACGGCCGCAGGCCATGACCTTCAGTTTGAATACAGACTTCAGGACGGGCGGGCCAGATCCGGCAATGCGCTTCGCCTGCTTAAGGAGGCAGGCTATCCGGCGGATGTGACCGATGCGGCCGAAAAAAGCGCCCGGCATTTCGAAGAAACGGGAGAGTGGAAGATATGAAAGTAACGGTCTATACCGACGGCGCGGCGCGCGGAAATCCTGACGGGCCGGGCGGCTACGGAGCCGTTCTGACCTATGTGGATTCAAAAGGAAATGAACACATCAGGGAGCTGTCCGAGGGATTCGAAAAAACAACCAACAACCGAATGGAGCTCATGGCGGCGATCGCGGCTCTCGAGGCGCTGATCAAACCCTGCGAAGTCGATCTTTATTCGGATTCCAAATATCTGACGGACGCCTTCAACAAAGGGTGGATTGACAGCTGGATCAAACGGGGCTGGAAGAAAGCCGACAAGTCCCCGGTGCTGAACATAGACCTGTGGCAGCGCCTGCTGAAAGCGGCCGGTCCGCACAAGATCACCTGGATCTGGGTGAAGGGGCACGCCGGAAATCCGCTCAACGAGCGGTGTGACACGCTTGCAACGGAGGCGGCGGACAGGCTCCATCGCGATCTCTGATCGCACGCGGGCTGCGCGACGTACTTGTGCGCTGACAGCTCTTGTGTTATATTGGTTGGTGATGTTCTCGGCAGAAGGCTTGTGCCGGGAAGAGTGGAGGGATCAAGAAAGTGGAAAAATACGGAGTAAACCAGCTTAGAAAAATGTTTCTCGACTTCATGGAGAGCAAAGGGCATCTCGCGATGAAGTCGTTTTCTCTTGTGCCGCACGGCGACAACTCGGTGCTTCTGATCAACGCCGGCATGACGCCGCTGAAGCCTTATTTCACCGGCGCGGAAGTGCCCCCGCGTACGCGCGTCGCCACATGCCAGAAGTGCATCCGGACCGGTGACATCGAAAACGTCGGCCACACGGCCCGTCACGGCACATTTTTCGAGATGCTGGGGAATTTCTCCTTCGGCGATTATTTCAAGACGGAAGCGATCCACTGGACATGGGAGTTCCTGACTGAGGTCGTGGGCCTCGAAAAGGACCGCCTGTATCCGTCCGTCTATCTGGACGACGACGAGGCGTTTGCGATCTGGCGCGATGAGATCGGCATTCCGGAGAACCGCATCTACAAGTTCGGCAAGGAAGATAACTTCTGGGAGCACGGCGCAGGCCCCTGCGGTCCCTGCTCGGAAGTCTACTACGACCGCGGCGAAAAGTACGGCTGCGGCAAGGATACCTGCGCGCCGGGCTGTGACTGCGACCGTTTCATGGAGATCTGGAACGATGTCTTCACGCAGTTTGAAAATGACGGCCACGGCAACTATACGACACTTGCCCAGAAGAATATCGACACCGGCATGGGGCTTGAGAGACTGGCTGTCGTCGTACAGGACGTCGATTCCATGTTCGACATCGATACGATCAAAGCGCTTCGCGACAAAATCTGCGAGATCGCGGGCGTTACCTATAAGGCAGACGAAGACACGGACGTCTCCGTCCGCATCATCACGGACCATATCCGTTCCGCGACGTTTATGATCTCGGACGGCATCACACCGTCAAATGAAGGACGCGGCTACGTCCTCCGCAGACTGATCCGCCGTGCCGCCCGCCACGGAAGAAAGCTGGGCATCGAAGGCACCTTCCTCGCGGATCTTGCCCGGACCGTTGCGGATACGTCCAAAGAAGGCTATCCGGAACTCGAGGAGAAGTACACCTTTATTCACGATGTGCTGGCTTCTGAAGAAGCAGCCTTCGGCAAGACGATCGACCAGGGTCTCCGCATTCTGGCAGAGCGAGAAAAAGAACTCGAAGAGGGCGGCGAGAAGGTTCTCTCCGGCGAGAAGGCCTTCGAACTCTATGACACATACGGTTTCCCGCTCGACCTGACCCGCGACATCCTTGAAGAAAAGGGTTACTCCGTTGACGAAGACGGTTTCAACGAGAGCATGCAGGCGCAGAGAAAGCGCGCCAAGGAAGCCCGCGCCGTCACCAATTATATGGGCGCCAAAGCGACGGTCTACGATGAGATCGCGCAGGACGTCACAACGGACTTCGTGGGATACGAGACGCTCTCCGCGGGCGCGAAGATCAGCGTGCTGACGACGAAAGTGGACGAAGATCACTACGGCGAACTGGTCATGGCACTGGCCGACGGCGACGAAGGCTGCGTGATCACGGATCTGACCCCGTTCTATGCCACAAAGGGCGGCCAGGTCGGAGATACCGGCGTCATCACGACAAATGCGGGCAAGTTCGAAGTCCGCGAGACGATTCAGCTCAGAGGCGGCCGCGTAGGCCATATAGGCATCGTGACATCCGGTACGATCCGGGTCGGCGACGAAGCCCTCATGCAGGTGGATGAGGATGAGCGGAGAGCCACGGCCGGCAACCACAGCGCGACGCATCTGCTCCAGGCAGCCCTGAAAGAAGTGCTCGGCGACCATGTGCAGCAGAAAGGCTCCTATGTGGACCGCGAGCGCCTTCGCTTCGACTTCGTGCATTTCAAGCCGATGACTCAGGAAGAGATCTCGGAAGTAGAGAATATTGTAAATAAAAAGATCCGCGAGAACCTGCCCGTCACGACAGCCGTCATGTCCATCGACGACGCCAGAGCGACCGGAGCCATGGCTCTGTTCGGCGAAAAGTACGGCGATGAAGTCCGCGTCGTTTCGATGGGTGATTTCTCCAAGGAACTGTGCGGCGGCACACATGTAAGCGAGACAGGCTCGATCGAGGCGTTCAAGATCGTCAGCGAATCCGGCATCGCGGCCGGCGTCAGACGTATCGAAGCCATCAGCTCCGAAGCGGTCTTTGATCATTACAGACATGAAGAGCAGCTCCTCTTCGAAGCCGCAAAAGCTCTGAAGAGTTCTCCGGAGGATCTCGTCGGCAAGATCTCGCATCTTCTTGGCGAGCTGCGCGCCGCTTCTTCGGAAATCGATGCCCTGAAGGCCAAGGCGGCCCGGGCTTCGATGGGCGATGCCGCAAGTGACGCCGTTGACGTAAACGGCATCAAGGTCCTCGTCAGGAAACTGGACGATGTGGACGTAAACGAGATGCGTACGCTTGGCGACACACTGAAGGAACAGCTCGGTGACAGCGTGATCGTGCTCGCTTCCGTCAAGGACGGAAAAGTCAATCTGATGGCGACCGCGACAGACGGCGCCATCAAGAGAGGCGCACATGCCGGAAATCTCGTCAAAGCAGCAGCGGCCATCGTCGGCGGAGGCGGCGGCGGACGCCCGAATATGGCTCAGGCCGGCGGCAAGGTTCCGGAAAAAGTCGGCGAAGCTCTTGAAAAAGCCGTCCAGGCTGCCAAAGAGATGCTTCACGGCTGAAATTCAGGTTGACGCGCATTCATTTTTGTGTGTATAATATCTTTTGTTCGAAAAAAGCCCCAGAAAGGTTTGGGGGGAGGTGAAATGTAGTTTTATGGCAAACGTCATTGTCAAAGAGGGAGAATCTCTCGACAGCGCGCTGAGAAGATTCAAGCGCAGTTGCGCGAAGGCAGGCATCCAGCAGGAGATCCGCAAGCGTGAGCATTATGAAAAGCCGTCGGTTCGCCGCAAGAAGAAGTCAGAAGCCGCAAGAAAGCGCAAGTATAACTGAATGAGAGTAAGATGCCTCAGCCGTACGGCTGGGGCATCTCTGTTTTATG
>CACXFK010000049.1 GCA_902766945.1 uncultured Lachnospiraceae bacterium
CGATCCGCCGGAGGCTTCAATCTTTGACACGAGCTTTGGACTCATGTCAAAGACGAGTTTCTCCTGCACATTCCTCTCATAACTGAAGTCACGAGAATCCTGTGTCAAAGATTGAAAATGGCGCGTCTTACGGCCGCGCACGATTCCTCTTCGAGAATCGTGATTTACTCCGCGTCCATGTCCTCAAGCGCCGCCAGGCCTTTTTTAGCCACCGGCTTCGAATCTCCGTGCCGCACGAACATCATGGTCGCAAGCGCAAGAAGCACAAAGCATACCGCATACGGAAACAGAATCGTCATGCCGAGCCGGTCCATAAGAAAGCCCGAGAAAATCGGCGTTGCCACCTGTGCCGCCATGGAAGCCGTATAGTACAAGCCCGTGTATTTTCCGACGTCTGACTCCGAACACATCTCAACGACCATCGGGAATGAGTTGACGTTGATCGTCGCCCAGGCAATGCCGGCCAGGGCAAAGACCGCATTCATCACCGCCGACGGACTGTCCGCGCGCATAAAAGCCGCTGCCGCGAAAGAAACCGCCAGCATGACCACGCCGGCGAGAATCGTCTTCTTCCGCCCTGCCCTGGAGGCGATCATGCCGACCGGCAGATAGGAGAAAATGGCGGCGAGCTGCGCGATGATGAGTGTCAGGTTGTAATCCTTGTGCAGCACCTGACCGGCGTAGACGGAATACTTGGACGTCACGGCATTATACCCGGCGAACCAGAAGACGATCGAAGCAAACAGGAAGATGAGTGAGCGCTTTTCGCCCTCGCTCAGGGTGCGGCTGCCGCCCCGCTCCTGTGCCTGTTCTCCGGAAGGATCGATCTCGTACTGTTTGCTTTCTTCCTGCATTTCCCGGACAAACTGCGGCTCTTTGACGGTCAGCATGAAGACCGCGAGAGCCGCCAGCATAATGCCGCTGACAACTGCAAAATAGCCGGTGTAGCTCATCATCGAGTTCCGGACCGCACTGGTCGCGAAAACCATGCCGAGAATCAGGGCGAGAATGCCGCCGGCGCTGCCCATCAGATTGATGACGGCATTTGCCTTCGAACGCAGCGGCTTCATCGTCACATCCGGCATCAGGGCCACCGCCGGTGAGCGGAAGGTCGCCATCGATACAAGTGCGATGAGGAGAAGGACTATAAAGATGATCAGGGTGCCGGGCTGCTCTTTCGTGATTTTCCGTGCCAGTGCCTGACGGGCCGGGACCACATAGTCGGAGTATTCCGGGTTGGTGACGGATTTGCCATTTTCCTCCGTCACGCTTTGAATCCCGGAAAATGCCTCCGCGTCATACAGATCCGCCAGACGGAACGGCTGCCCCTCCGGTGTAAGCAGGTCTGACTCCGCCTCTTCCTCATAGATTCGAAGGAGCGCGCCCGGATCGTCGATCACGCTGATGTCGCCGAGCTTTTTCAGCTGCATCCCGTCCACGACGGACAGACTGAAAAAAGCGGCCGCCGCAACGAGCGTTCCGAACAGAATATACGGCGTCCTGCGGCCGAGGCGCGTGTGCGTGCGATCCGAGAGCGTGCCGAAAAGAGGCAGCAGAATCAAAGCCAGGATATTGTCAAGCGCCATGATAAAACCTGACAGTGTCTGCGACATACCGAATTTGTTCGTGAGAATCATCGGAATCGTGTTGTCATAGGCCTGCCAGAATTCACAAATCAGGAAAAATGCACACCCGACAAGGATCGTCCGTCTGTAATTCAGCTTCATGCTGCCGCCTCCGTTAGATCTCCTTAACGGGGTCTGACCCCGTTAGGCTGCCTTAACGGGGTCTGACCCCGTTAAAGGCGTCTTACTTTACCGTTACCTTACATCTTGCGTACTTTCCGTTCTGCGCGTAGGCGTAGATGTAGCAAGTGCCCTTCTTCAGTGCCTTCACCTTGCCCTTCGCCGATACCGTCGCCACGGCCGGATTCGAAGATTCCCAGGCTATTTTCCTGTGTTTCTTCACTTTCCGCTTCCTGGATTCCGGCTTTGTTGTGACTTTCAGCTTCTTTGTTTTCCCTTTTTTCAGCCTCAGCTTCTTCTTGCTGAGCTTAACGGTCCTGGTGTTGCCGACCTTGCCTCCGCTCGTCGCGATATGAAGCGTCTTGGAAGTGGACACGACCTTCCCTTTCTTCACGGCCACGACCAGGTACTTATAATAGGTCCCCTTCTTCAACTTCTTCTGCGTGAAGGAAGTCTTTGTGACTGTCGCCAGCTTCCTGAACTTCTTTCCCTTGCCGCATTTGTTGCCGTAAACTATGTATTTCGCGCCGGCGATCTTCTTCCAGGTGATCCTGATCGAATTCTTCGTCACCTTCTTCTGCCTTGCCATAAGCTGCGCGAACTTCGTGCCTTTCGGCCCCTCGTCGGAAGACACCGCCGTGATCGCTTTCTCCGCGGTTTTTTCGGACGCACCTTTGCCAACCGCAGTGCCGTCCGCGGCCTTGGTGGTCTGATCCTCTTCGGAAATGGCGGGCGTCGGGGTCACAGTCGGCTCCGGCGTCGCAGTCGGCTCCGGCTTTCCGGTCGGCTCCGGC
>CACXFK010000050.1 GCA_902766945.1 uncultured Lachnospiraceae bacterium
ACGCGGACGAAGAGGCCGGCGAGGAGGAGAACAGCGGGGATGAGACTTCATCTGAAGCTGAAGAAGCTCCCGCGGACGGCTGGACCGCCACGATCAACTCCTCCTGCAACGTGCGTGAAGGCGCAGGCTATGATTACAACGTGATCGGCGGCGTTGGAGCCGGTACGACCGTGACCGTCATCGGCGATCTGGAGAACGGCTGGTGGCATATCCGCACGGACGAGATCGAGGGCTACATCGGCGGCAGATTTATTGACTGAAGGCCATAAAGACCGCATGCTCCGTAACAGGTGCGATGCGGTCTTTGTACTCTCATGGGGAAATTTTGATTCGGTAAGGAACGGAAATGGAACAGGAAAGCAAACGCCTGAATAAATATATAAGTGACAGCGGCTTCTGCTCGCGCAGAGAAGCGGACCGTCTCATCGAGGACGGGAAAGTGGAGATCAGGCGCAAGTCCAGAAAAGGAGAAGCGCCCCGCCCACTTCTGAAGGCCGGTCTCGGCGACCGTGTCTTCCACGGGGATACCGTGTATGTCTCGGGCAGGGAGCTGCCGAAAAAGGAACCCGAGAAGGTCTGCTTCCTGTATCATAAACCGAAGGGCGTCGTCTGTACGGCGGACCGGTCGGTTCCCGGCAACATCGCAGAGGCCGCGGGCCTTCCTTCCGGCGTTACCTATGCAGGCCGGCTGGACAAGGATTCATCCGGGCTTCTGATCCTGACCAACGACGGGGAACTGATCGACCGGATGATGCGGGCGTCATCCGGGTATGAGAAAGAGTATCTCTGCACGGTTGATCAGCCGGTACATGATGCATTTGTGTCCGCTTTAAGGAGCGGCGTCAAGATCTGTCTCGATGATGACGCGCACCTGAGAAAGCATCCGAACGGTCTTTACGTAACCACCAGGCCGTGCAAGGTACAGCGGGTCAGCGACCGCTCTTTCAGGATTACGCTGACACAGGGCTATAACCGGCAGATCAGGCGGATGTGCAAAGCACTCGGGGCCAATGTGACGCAGCTTGTCCGAATCCGCATCATGCGGATCCGGCTCGGCGACCTGAAGGCCGGCGGGATGAAAAAACTGAGCCCGGCAGAGTACGGGGCGCTCCGGGAGAGCGTCGGGCTGCATGCGGATATGAAGGGCGGCAGGCGATGACAAAGCAGGAATATGAAAAGCTCGTCGGAGAGGTCAGGCGCTTCAATGAAGCATATGAAGCCGGCGATCCCGAGATTACGGATTATGAATATGACCGTCTGATGATTCAGCTGAAAGAGGCGGAAAAACTTCATCCGGCGTGGCGCGGCGCGGACTCCCCGACCCAGGTGGCCGGGGCACCGGTCAGGCGAACAGCCGGCGTGACCGTCCGGCACGATGTGCCGATGCTTTCGATCGAAGATGTCTTTGAACGGGACGATGTGATCAGCTGGGTGCACGAAGTGCGGAGCCGCCATCCGGACGCGGTCTTTTCGGTCGAGCAGAAGATCGACGGACTCTCGATGAGCCTTCGCTATGAAAACGGCGCTCTCTTACTGGCGGAGACGAGGGGCGACGGATATATCGGGGAAGACGTGACGTTAAATGCGCGCGTGATCCCGGATGTGGTGCCGGAGCTTAAAACCATGCGCGGATCCCTTGAGGTGCGCGGCGAAGTCTATATGTCCCATGAAGACTTTGACGCAGTGAACCGCACACAGGAGATGCTCGGCAGGAAGACATTTGCCAATCCCAGAAACTGCGCCGCCGGCACGCTCAGGCAGCTGGATCCGGAGGCGACAAGGGAACGCGGGCTGTCCTTTATGGTTTTCAATGTGCAGCGGTCAGACGATCCGGAACTGACTGCGTCACACATCAAAGGCCTGACGGCGCTCAGGGACCTTGAGGGGATCCGGATCGTTCCCGCCAGACTCTGCACAACGGACGAAGAGATCCTTCTTGCGATCGATGAGATCGGGATGAACCGGGGAGAGCTTGATTACGATATAGACGGAGCCGTGGTCAAGATCGATCAGGTCGCGTACCGTCAGGATTTTCCCGCCGGATCCAAGTACAGCGCAGGGCATATCGCCTACAAGTATCCGCCCGAAGAGAAGGAATCGGTGATCCGGGATATCGAGATCTCCGTCGGGATGACCGGGCGCGTGAATCCGACCGCGGTCTTTGACCCGATCCGCCTTTGCGGCACGACCGTGACAAGGGCGACGCTTCACAATCAGGATTTTATAAACAAACTGCATATCGGAATCGGCGACACGGTTGTCGTGTATAAATCCGGAGAGATTATTCCGAAGATCCGGTGCTCCGTACCGGAGAAAAGGCCGGAAGGCACAGCCGATTTTGTTTTGCCGGCCGTCTGTCCGTCCTGCGGCTCTCCGCTTGTCCGGGAAGCGGACGCGGCGGACGTGCGGTGCATCAATCCGGACTGTCCGGCCCAGCTGAAGCGGCATCTCATTCATTTCGTCAGCCGCGATGCCATGGATATCAAGGGACTTGGCACGGAGCTTCTGAGCACGCTTGCCGATGAGGGGTACCTGACCGGCATCGCCGATATTTATTCTCTGAAACAGCACCGGGACGAACTGATTGAAAAAGGCCTCATCGGCCGTGAGAAAAATACCGATAAGCTGCTTCTCGCGATCGAGGAATCGAAACAAAATGAACCGGCCAGACTGCTCACGGGCCTGGCGATTCCGAACGTCGGGAAAACGTCTGCGAGAACCATCCTGAACTCTTTCGGTTCTTTCGACGAACTGATGGGAGCGGATGAGGAGCGTCTGATGGAGGTCCCGGATATCGGAGGCGTCACAGCCTCCCAGATCCGCAGCTTCTTTTCCGACGAACGGAACCGGGAACTGATCGAAAGGCTCAGAGCTTCCGGACTCAGGATGGAAGCGGAGAAAAGGGAACGCTCTGACACGCTGGCAGGGAAGACCTATGTGATCACCGGCAGCATGGAGCATTTTCCGAACCGCGACGCTCTGGCCGCCTTTATCGAGGAGCGGGGCGGCAAACTGGCCGGCTCCGTATCCCGGAAGACGACGGCCCTCATCAACAATGATGCCGCATCGCAGTCCGGGAAGAACAGGAAAGCCAGGGAGCTTGGGATCCCTATTCTCACGGAGGAGGAGTTTTTACATGCCTGTCAAGATTCCTGACGATCTGCCTGTCAGAGAAATACTGGAAAAAGAGAATATATTCGTGATGGATACGCACCGGGCCTCGCACCAGGATATCCGGCCGATCCAGATCTGTATATTGAATCTGATGCCGCTTAAAGAAGATACCGAGCTGCAGATTCTTCGCGAACTGTCCAATACCCCCCTTCAGATCGACGTCACGTTCATGAGAACGGAGAGCCATCAGTCCAGGCATACATCCAAGAGTCATCTGGATACGTTTTATGAAACGTTCGGGCATCTTAAAAAGAAGAGCTTTGACGGCCTGATCGTCACCGGCGCGCCCGTCGAACTGCTGGACTTTGAAGAAGTCGATTACTGGGACGAACTGACGCAGATTTTCGACTGGGCGGACAGGCGTGTGACGTCGACCATCTTCCTGTGCTGGGGCGCGCAGGCCGCGATGTATTATTACTACGGACTGCCGAAACGCCTGTTAAAGCAGAAGCTGTTTGGCGTGTTTGACCACAAGGTCTATAACCGGAAGACGCCGCTGCTCCGCGGTTTTGACGACACCTTCCGCATGCCGCATTCCCGCTACACCGAAGTGGCGGTCCGGGACATCGTCAAGTGCCCCGAGATCACGATCCTGGCGCAGTCCCAGGAAGCGGGCGTCACGATCAGCATGGCGCAGAACGGCCGGAAAGTCTTTATCATGGGACACCCGGAGTACGGAAGGACCCAGCTGCGCAAGGAATATGAGCGTGACCGGAAAGCCGGCCTTGGCACGGCTCTCCCGGAACACTATTTCCCTGACGACGACCCGTCGAAGAAGCCCCTGCTGACCTGGCGCGCGACGGCGAACAATCTGTACACGAACTGGCTGAATTATTATGTCTACCAGTCTACGCCGTTCGCACTGGACGGCACGCCCTGGGGCGAAGAGCTCCCTGATAACTATGAAAAGAACAACTCCGCTCAAAACCGCGTGTCGGAATGAGACCTGAGGAGCGGAGCAGCGAGGTGCCATTATGTCGCTCACAAAAGTGCTGATAAAGTTCGTCAGTCCGTATCCGGCCGGAAATGTGATCAGCGCGGCCGCACTGAAGCCGGAGCTCATGATTCCGGTCGGCTACGGATCCTTTATGACGGATACGATGCGCGGCCGGTACAACTATTTCTTCCATCAAAGACAGCTTGAGACCGTAGTGGCCGAGCCCGTTCAGCTCGAACAGTACCTGATGGGGGACATCGAGACCCGGCTTGAGCGCCTTCTGACCCGCTATGAGTCGAGACGTCCCGTCGTGGATATCAGCGACGCGGATCCGATCGAAACCATGGCACTGGGCACAGTGCTGCGCGCGCACAAATACTGGAGCGTGACCGTGCTGGATTACCGTGTGCGGGACAGTGTGTTTCTGCCGCTCAGGAACGGGGATTTTCTGCAGCAGCTTTCGTTTCCGAACCTGACGGAGGCAGAGCTGCGGTATCTCCGGGACGGGACGCCCATGGACGAGGCGCGCGCTTACGGAGAGATCCTGAGCAGAAAGGACCTGAACCGGCATGTGATCCGGGAGATCCGATCCCTCAGCATTTTGTACGCCGAAGGCCCCGCTTACTGGCGCGACGTCGTGTCCAGGCTGAGATATGCGGTCAGCGGGAAAAGCGAAGACAGAACCGAGTACCTGATCGACACGTCGCAGCTTGGCATCAGGGACAGCGCGCTCGAGGACCTTCGCGACGCGGGCATCCTCAAAGAATATGTGAGGCGCAGCGGGATCGTGCGCATCGTGTTTCCGGACAAATATGCCGTGCAGCTTCTCATGCATATCGAACGGATCCCGATGATCAACATTTTCCTTGCGGTCGCGTTTGTTCGCGAGTATGGGCGCGCAGCGGCCTATCACGATCTGATGCTGCGGGATTACGCCTGTGTCACGGGCATCCATGACTGCCTGCCTGTCGCGGTCGCCATTTTCAGCGAGCAGGACGGCGCGGAGCAGATCTACCGCTTTCATATGAAAGCGCTGTCTTATTATGACGAACCTGTGCGAAAGATCCTGGTCCGGTTCGGCCAGACCGGGCTTTCCGATGACATAAAAGAAGCGGCAGACCGTTTCGGCGTGGAGATCATCCCGATGAAGCGGCTCGCCGAATCACTGGAACCGAGGTAGAGACCGATATGAAAGAACTGATTACGATACTCACTGAGCAGATGGCCGCTGCATTTGAAGCGGCGGGGTATGACGGCGCGTACGGCGCGGTGCGGATTTCCGACCGCCCTGATCTTTGCGAATATCAGTGCAACGGCGCGATGGCAGCGGCAAAGCAGTATCACAAAGCACCGATCGTCATCGCAGGGGAAGTGGCGGAACAATGCGCGGCAAAGTCCGGCGGTGCTTTTACAGCCGAAGCCGTGAAGCCCGGTTTCCTGAATCTGACGGTTGATCCGCATTTCCTTGCGTCTTATATCGCGGAGATGGCGTCCGGGAAGGACGCTCTGATTCCCCAGGCTTCCTGTCCGAAGAAAATCATCGTGGATTACGGCGGGCCGAACGTGGCCAAGCCGCTTCACGTGGGGCATCTGAGAGCGGCGGTGATCGGCGAGAGCATCAAGCGGATCTGCCGGGCCGTCGGGCATGAGGTGCTCGGTGATATTCACCTGGGCGACTGGGGGCTGCAGATCGGACTCGTGATTACCGAGCTCCGCCACCGCCGTCCCGACCTTCCGTATTTCGCGGAAGGCGTTTCGGAGTACCCGGATGAAGCGCCATTTACCGTGACGGAGCTCGAGGAGATCTATCCGACCGCCTCGGCCCGGTCCAAAGAGGACGAGGCCTATAGGGAAGAGGCGCTCGCGGCGACGCACGATCTGCAGGAAGGACGTCCCGGCTACAGGGCTCTCTGGAAAAAAATACTGGAAGTTTCCGTCGCGGACCTGAAGAAAAACTATGAGCGGCTGGACGTGCATTTCGATCTGTGGAAGTCCGAATCGGACGCACAGCCGTATATACCCGGCGTGATCAGCGAGCTTGAGAGGCAGGGGCTCGCCAGAGTGGACCAGGGGGCGCTGGTCGTGGATGTGTCCGAGGAGTCGGATAAAAAGGAAATGCCGCCCTGCATCATCCGGAAGTCGGACGGCGCATCGCTGTACAGCACGACGGATATCGCGACGATCGTGGAACGCATGAAGCTCTTTTCCCCGGACGAGATTATCTACGTGGTCGATAAGCGCCAGGGCATGCATTTTGAGCAGGTTTTCCGCGTCGTGCGGAAAGCAGGCATCGTCAAACCGGAAACGGAGCTTTATTTCGCCGGCTTCGGCACGATGAACGGAAAGGACGGAAAACCGTTCAAGACCAGGGACGGCGGCGTCATGCGGCTTGAATCGCTTCTGAACGAGATCGAGGAAGAGATGCAGCTCAAGATCCGCGATAATAAAAACGTCCGGGCTGAAGACGCGGAGGATACGGCCGCCAAAGTGGCGCTCGCGGCTGTCAAATACGGTGACCTCAGCAACCAGGCCTCAAAGGATTACGTCTTCGATACGGACAAGTTTACGTCCTTTGAAGGCAATACCGGCCCGTACATCCTCTATACGCTTGTCCGCATCAAGTCCATCCTTGAAAAAGCGGAGGAGGGAGACCGCCCGTATCTGAACGGTCCGTCCATCCTGAGCCCTTCCGGAGCGGAGGAGAAAAACCTGATGCTGTCCCTTACGGACTTTGCGCCCGCCGTTCTCAGCGCGTATGAAGAACTGGCGCCGCACAGGCTCTGCGCCTACATTTACAAAGTATCCAATGACTTCAACCGCTTCTATCACGAGACGAAGATCCTGAGTGAGGCGGACGCGGCGAAGCGCCGGTCTTATCTCGCTTTGCTTGATCTTGTAAAGACCGTGCTGGAACGCAGCATCGATCTGCTTGGGTTTACGGCTCCGGATCATATGTAACAGCGGGGCGCGCGGAATGAAGAGAGGTATGCGGGGAGTCCTGTATGCGCTTCTTGCGGCAGCCGTTTTCATGTGCGGCGTGCGGGGCGTCCGGGCTTCGGAAGCAAAGGAAGGCGCTCTGCGCGGCGTGATCGGCGCGGCGCTGCCGTCTGTCGGGCAATACGCGGAAGAGACCGGCAATACCGGGGCCAGGCCGTCCGGTAAAAAAATGCCGCTCGTCTGTATTGATCCGGGCCACCAGCGCCATTCGATGCAGGATACGGAGCCGAACGGGCCGGGCTCTTCCGTGATGAAGCAGAAGCTGACAAGCGGGACGGACGGAGTCGTGTCCGGAAAGGCCGAATACGAAGTCAATCTGGAAATATCCCTTCTTTTAAAGGCGGAACTTGAGAAGCGCGGATATGAAGTGCTGATGACGAGAGAGTCGGATGATGTGACGCTGAGTAATGCGGAACGCGCCGCAATGGCAAATAAAGCCGGGGCGGATGTATTTCTCAGGATTCACTGCAACAGCTCGGCCGACAGTTCCGTTCACGGCGTTTTGTGCTACAAACCGGGAAAGGCGAATCCCTATCTCAGTCAGGAGGTGATCCGGCAGAGCGAGACGCTGGCCGGCCTCCTTTTGCTGCATCAGACCGCGATGACCGGCCAGGCGAAGATCGGACTTCTGGACGGCGACGATATGACCGGCATCAATTGGGCTGAAATGCCCGTCGTGATTGTGGAAACGGGCTATATGAGCAATCCGGATGAGGATCTGTTTCTTGCGGACAGAAAGGGGCAGAGCCTGATTGCGGAAGGGCTCGCAAATGGCGTCGACGCCTATTTTGCCTCCTAAAGGAGTATTTATATTTATGTGGAATACGGTTCTATTTGACCTCGACGGAACGCTGACCGATTCCGGAGAGGGGATCACGAAGTGCGTGCAATATGCGCTTCGCAAGGAATTTAATATCAATGTCGATGATCTGCATGAGCTGGACTCATTTGTCGGCCCGCCGCTCAAAGAGCAGTTTATGGAGTATGCCGGGATCGGCGAAGAGGATGCGGAACGCGCGATCCGCGCGTACAGGGAGCGCTACCGGACCCGGGGCATCTATGAAAACCGCGTTTACGACGGGATCCCCGAACTGCTCGCCCAGCTGAGCGCCGAAGGGATGACGCTGGCGGTTGCCTCTTCAAAGCCGACGGAATTCTGCAGGGAGATCCTTCGGTATTTCGGGCTTGAATCTTATTTTGCGGCGATTGTCGGAAGCGAGATGAACGGGACGCGCACGAAGAAGGCGGACGTCATCGAAGCGGCGCTGAAAGCGCTTTCCATGCAGGATAAGCGGAGACAGGTCGTTCTCGTCGGAGACCGGAAGTATGACGTCGAAGGCGCCCGGTCCGTCGGGATCGGCTCGATCGGCGTTTCGTTCGGATACGGATCGAGGGAGGAACTTGAGCAGACGTGGCCGGATGTGATCGCAGATACCACGGAAGAACTGCGCAATGTGCTGATCGGGCAGTACCGGGACGGCCTTGCGGGATCCGGTGTGCCTGCCGGAAACCCGGCTGCGTCAAAGGACCGGAACGTCAGCGTTGCGGGACTGCCGTACGGCGCTTACGTACAGCAATACGGGTACGGTGTTCCCGGCGACTACGCTCCGCAGGTTTATTATCTGCCCCCGAATGCGTACGCGCCCGTTGAAAAAGCCGGCGTGGTCAGACAGAACCCGTCCGCTCGTCCGGCGCTGACGCCTTCGCCTTACGGGCGTCCCGCGCCGGGGTACTATGCGCGGCCGGAAGGGGAGTCATTTCCATATAAGGTCTGGCGCGTTCTCTATCCGTTCCTTCTGGATATCAGCCTGTCCGCCCTTGTCGCCAATCTGGCGCTGGCTGTGATCATCCTGTTTTTCGGTGCGGCGGGACAGGCGGAGGAGATCTACAATCACAACAGCCTGCTCATCCTGGGCATCACGGATCTTGCGATCATCCCGATCGCCGCGGCGCTGCTTGCGGGGGATGAGCGGAAGCGGGTATCCCTCGGCAACTTTGACTGTCTGCTCAGGGAAAACAATGTAACGGTTCTGAACTTCCTGATGCTCATTGTATTTACGCTCTGCGCGAGCACGCTGATTGACATACTGGTCAGCTATATTCCGGTCGGGAGCAGCCCGGATTATCAGGAATTCAAGACCACCATCAATTCCGCTCCGGCCGCCATACAGTTTTTCGCGGTCTGCATTTCCGGACCGATTATGGAAGAGACGCTGTTCCGCGGACTGATTTACAGACGCCTGCGTGATTACTGCGGATTTGCATGGGCGGCGGTCATCAGCGGCGTGTTCTTCGGGGCCGTGCACGGCAATCTGGTCCAGGGCGTGTACGCAGCCATGTTCGGTATTATCCTTGCTCTGATTTATGAGCATTACGGTACGATCTGGGCATCGATCCTGGCACATATCACGAATAATCTGTCGGCCAGTTTCGGGTCGTATGTGCTTCAGAACCTGTCGGATGCGGGGTACTGCATTTATCTCGCGCTCTGCGTCGGGCTGACGATCCTTCTCGGCATGCTGATTTTCTCAAAAAACCGGCGTGTGAACTGTGTTTGAGTGTTGACGCGTGAAAGATGCGCGTGATACAATGTCAAAGTTGCGAAAAAGCACATATGTGGATTCCGGCTCAGGTGCCGTGAGGTTGGCCGGATGGAAGCATATGGAAGAAAAACCATTTTACAAAGGAGAAACAAGATGAGTGTTATTTCCATGAAGCAGCTGCTTGAAGCAGGCGTCCATTTCGGTCATCAGACAAGACGCTGGAACCCGAAGATGAAGCCGTACATCTATACGGAGCGCAACGGCATCTACATCATCGACCTTCAGAAGACGGTCGGCATGGTGGACGACGCTTACAACGCGGTCGGTGACATCGTGGCAAACGGCGGCAAGATCCTCTTCGTCGGAACGAAGAAGCAGGCCCAGGACGCAATCCGCACGGAAGCGGCGCGCTGCGGCATGTACTACGTCAACGAGAGATGGCTCGGCGGCATGCT
>CACXFK010000051.1 GCA_902766945.1 uncultured Lachnospiraceae bacterium
GCCCGCTACAGGAACAGTTCCAGTAGGAATACGGTCAGGCAGCAGCTGCCCGCCACGAGAAAAAGATTCCCCCCGAAATACGCGATGATGATGCCGGCAGTAAGGGCAGCCGCCCCCGCTATGGGAGACCGTGTCGCTTCAACAATCGCCGGAAACGTCATAACCGCCAGAGTCACATACGGCACATAGTACAGGAATGAACGGATAAAGCGGTTCTTCAGCGGCCTGCGCACAAGTGTGAGGGACAGCACGCGGCAGAAATAGGTGGTGAGTGCCATAACGGCGATAAAAATCCATGTATAGGCTGTGCTCATAACGCGTCTGCCTCCTTTCCTTCCTCCGTGTCATCCGGAACCGGGAACAAAAGCGCCGCGGCCGATGAGATGACGAGTGTCAGGACGATGGTCCGGTTTCCCGAAGAAAGCCTGCCGAGACCGGGAAGGAAACGGATCCCGTATCCGGCTGCGAAGCTCGCGATGATGACGGCCGCCACCTTCCGGTCCTTTCTGCCCGCAGGGATGATCACGGCGAGGAACATGCCGAAAAGCGCCACACTGAGGGCGCTGACCAGCTGTCCGGGAAGAATATTGCCCATCGTGATGCCGAGCGCGGTCCCGAGCGCCCACATCGGAGCCGCGATCGCAAGGGCTCCGAGCGAATAGATCGGGTTTACATAACCGGGCCTTGCAATCGTGATGCCGAAGATCTCATCCGTAATCGGAACGCCGGTCAGGAGACGGGTGCCTATGGACGATCCCTCCGGAAGCCTCTGATTGAGGGCGAGTCCCATCAGGAAATAGCGGGCATTTGTGATGACGGTCATCACGATCAGCTGAAACAGTGTCGCGTTGGCCGCGTACAGAGTGAATCCGATATACTCGCCCGCCGAAGCGTAGGTCAGAAGGGAAGCGGCAAATCCCTGAAATGCGGTAAACCCGCTGGCCCGGGCGGTAATCCCGAGCGAAAAAGCGACTGCAAAATAGCCTGCGGCGATCGGGACTCCGTCGCGCAGGCCTTCTGTGAAAATACTCCGGCTGCCTTTATTCATACCCAGGCGCCTCCTCATTGATGTCCGAAAAACACTTTGTTACTCGAAATTCTCCTCCAGTGATCCGAAGATCACGGCGAAGTGCGGATTCTCTTCCTCCGCATCCCGCATCACATGCTTGACGCTGTTCAGATATTCGGTGATCCCGTGCGGCTCTTCCGACTGGAAAAATCCGACGCAGGTGTCCTCATGAAGCTCGGTCAGACAGTCGTACAGCGCGTCCAGATTCCGTCCGTAATAGTCCGGCAGGTCCAGCTTCATCGCCAGGTATTCGTGCACTTCCTCGCGTGTCCGGATCGGGCAAAAGTCCAGTATGATCTTTCTCATGATCGTTCCTCCTCGAGAATCGTAATGTCCGTGCGGCTGACCGGCCGACCCGGATCCCGTATCAGTACAGCTGCTCGAACGTGCTGTAGTGATCCTCCGTATAGAAGATCAGCCCGTCGCTCGAGTATACGATCCGCTTCGCGTTTCGCTTCCCCCCGTCGTAGTCGATGTCGCACTCGTAGTATTGCCGCCCTTTCTCATAGGGCAGGGTTCCTTCATAGTTCCCGAACCGCCCGCCGCCGATCGACTTGCCCGGCGCGTACGGCTCCAGTGTGCCGCCGCTCCAGCCGAGATCCTGCGCCTCCCGCTTCGTGATGTAATTGGACGGCAGATGGCCGAACAGATGGATGTACAGCGCAACCTCGTCCCTGGAGGTATACGTTCCGTCTTCCGTGACCGAAACGTCTTCCGAACCGGCGCTGCCGTTTCCGGCGGAAGCCGAAGACCCGCTCTTCGATCCGCCGGTCTCCCCGTCCGCGGAAAGTGCCGCACTCCCGTCATCGTCCGAAATAAGTCCCGCGATCAGGGAGCCGATCAGTGTGCCGACGGAAGACTCATCGGATGACTGCGATGTCTGCGTCGTCTGATTCTGCTGCTTTTTCTTTTTATTCTTTTTGGATCTGGCGAGGACCGGGCTGCTTCCCAGAATCACCGCAGCCAGCATGACCACAGTAAGAAGAAGTGCCGTCCATCGCGTTCCAGGCCGTCTTATCATGCCATTTTCCTCCTGAACCAAACATGCCCTTACGTGCCGTGACCGGTCTTATGAGAGCGCTTTGACGATCTGATCAAACTGCATAAAATGCGATGCTTTCACCAGTACCGTGTCCCCGTCCGGAATCAGGCCCGGCAGCGCGGGAAGCGCCTCTTCGACCGTGGCGAACTCTTTGAGAAGCGCGCCGGATCCGGCGGACCGGATGCCTTCGGCGATCTCCTTCGCGAGCCCGCCGATCAGGATAAAGCGGTCGATCGGCAGCGTGCCGGCGTACTCGCCGACTTCGCGGTGCAGCGCCTTCTCATCTTTCCCGAGTTCTCCCATGTCGCCCAGGATCGCCGTCGTACCGCCCTCCACGTCCTTCAGCACGCCAAGCGACGCTTTCATGGACATGGGGTTGGCGTTGTAGCAGTCATCGATGATCGTCACATGCTCCCCTTCCGCGATGTGGAAGCGGCCGGAGAGCGATTCGACACTCTCAATACCGGCCTTGATCTCGTCGGGAGTGAGGCCGTACGCAAAGCCGACCGCGGCTCCGGCGAGCGCGTTCAGCACCATGTGCCGGCCCGGGACCGGAACCGTGACGTCAAATTCCTCGTCGTCGATGCAGATCGTGCAGGCCGTGCCTTTCAGCCCGAGCGGCTTCAGATTGTCCGCATACACGCGGCATCTCGGGCTGAAGCCGTAGAAGACCGGTCTGTGGCCATGGACCTCTTCAACCTGCTGCAGTTTATCGTCTTCGCCGTTCAGGATCACGGTCCCGTCCAGCTTCACATAATCAAAGCACTCGGTCTTGGCTTTGAACACGCCGTCGCGGTCACCCAGGAATTCCAGATGGCAGGTCCCGATGTTCGTGATGACCATCGTGTCCGGTTCCGCGGTCTCGGCGAGCCACGTCATTTCCCCGAAATGGCTGATGCCCATCTCGAGCACCGCGATCTCGTCCTCCGGCGTCAGGCGGAAGATGGTCAGGGGCAGGCCGAGATTGTTATTGAAATTGCCGGCGGTCTTCAGCACCCGGTATTTGACGGACAGAACGGCCGCGATCATTTCCTTGGTGCTGGTCTTTCCGACCGATCCGGTGATCCCGACGACCGGAATCCCGAGCGCCTTGCGGTAAAAGCCGGCGATCTGCTGGATCGCCTCCGACGTCTTCTCCACTACGATATACGGGCAGTCCGGCATCCCTTCGGCGTGTTCGGTGAGCGTCACAAGCGCCCCGCTCTCCATCACCTGCGGAATAAAGTCATGCCCGTCCGCGCGCTCGCCGCGGATGGGAACAAAGAGACATCCCTCTTCCGTCCTGCGGCTGTCGGTTGTCACGGATGTGATCTCGCGGTCCAGAAGTTCCTTCGGGCCGTGATACCGCCCGCCGCATGAGGCGGTTATATTTCGTATGGTCAGATCCTTCAACTCGTTCTCTCTCCTCCCGCTCTCATCTGTACCGCTTCAGCGATACGTCGATCAGTTTCTCGCACAGCGTCGGATAATCGATCCCGAGCGCCGCCGCTTCCTGCGGAATGAGCGAAGTCGGCGTCATGCCCGGCAGCGTATTGGCTTCCAGGCAGAACATATCGCCATTTTCCCTCATCATAAAATCAAGGCGTCCGTACCCTTCGAGGCAGAGCGCTTTATATCCCTCTTCCGCGTAGCGCTTCATCTTCCGGGTGAGCCTGCCGTCCAGCTCGGCCGGACAGGTCTCCACCGTGGATCCGGGCGTGTATTTATTGGCGTAGTCGTAAAAGCCCTCCTTCGGGGCAATCTCGATGACCGGCAGCGCTTCGCCTTCGATCACGCCCACCGAGAACTCACGGCCGTCGATGTATTCCTCGACGATCACGCTGTCTTCGTAGGAAAATGCCTTGTCCAGCGCTTCCGCGTACTCCTTGTCGTCATGAACCATATAGACGCCGACCGAGGAGCCCCCGCAGCACACCTTGACCACGACCGGATATTCGAGTCCGTGCTCGGCGACCGTGTCGTCACGCTCCGATTTCTTCATGGTGTAGCCGGGCGGAGTCGGAATCCCGTGCGCATTCAGCATGAGCTTGGTGATGTTTTTATCCATCGCCATAGCCGAGCCGAGCGGGCCGGCTCCGGTATACCGGATTCGCTGCAGGTCAAAAGCCGCCTGCACTTTCCCGTTTTCGCCGTTCTCGCCGTGAAGGGCCAGGAACACGATATCCGCCATCTTGCAGAGCTTGATGACGTTGGTTCCGAAAAATGCCCGGCTCTTGTTTGAAACGGCTTTAAAGATTTCACCGTCATGAGCATGGATGTGCTCCACAGCGGCCTGCACGTCATACTCCTCCGGAAATGCATCCATCAGATTGACATTGGCATCGCCGAAGAAGACGTCAAGAAGGATCGCATGATGTCCCCTTGATCTGAGCGCCTCACAGACACCCTTTCCCGATACAATCGAAATGTCCCGTTCTGTCGAGATCCCGCCGCATAATACAACTATTTTCATCTTGTTTTCCGTCCTTCATGTCTGTCGGATGCCTGA
>CACXFK010000052.1 GCA_902766945.1 uncultured Lachnospiraceae bacterium
AAGATGAAGACAAAGAGAGCCGCTGCGAAGCGTTTCCACGTGACCGGAAGCGGAAAGCTCAAGAGAATGAAAGCTTATAAGAGCCATATCCTCACCAAGAAGGATCGCAAGACGAAGAGAAACTTAAGACATGCGACAATTACGGATCCGACAAACGCAAAGGTAATGAAGAAGATCTTACCGTACATGTAATCAGGTGGAGGAATAAAAGATGGCAAGAATTAAAGGTGGCTTGAACGCCAGAAAAAGACATAACCGCACACTGAAGCTGGCAAAGGGCTATTACGGCGCCAGATCAAAGCAGTACCGCATCGCGAAGCAGTCCGTTATGCGCGCTCTTGCTAGCGCATACAAGGGCCGCAAGCAGAGAAAGAGAGATTTCCGCAGACTGTGGATCGCCCGTATCGGCGCTGCATGCCGCATGAACGGTCTGAACTACAGCACATTTATGCACGGCCTGAAGCTCGCGAACATCGAGATCAACCGCAAGGTCCTCGCGGACATCGCGGTCAATGATCCGGAAGGCTTCGCGGCGCTTGCCGAGACGGCAAAGAAAGCTGTCGCTTAATATATGAGTCAGGACTGATCCCGGAGGCGTACGCCTTCGGGGTTTTTATACCCGGAGAGATATAATGGATCTTTTTGAATACATGCAGCAGAAAACCATGGAAAATGAGTCGCCCCTGGCGCTCAGGATGCGCCCTGTGACGCTGGATGAGGTGGTGGGGCAGGAACATATCATCGGAAAAGGAAGGCTGCTGTACAGGGCCATCAAGGCAGACAAGCTGACGTCCGTGATCTTCTACGGGCCTCCCGGAACGGGGAAAACGACGCTCGCCCGCGTGATCGCAAATACGACGCATGCCTCTTTCAGGCAGCTGAACGCGACCACGTCCGGCAAGAAGGAGATGGAAGAGGCGACGTCTTACGCGAAGCAGCAGCTCGGCGGATACGGGAAGCGGACGATCCTCTTTATCGATGAGATCCACCGGTTCAATAAATCCCAGCAGGACTACCTGCTGCCGTTCGTGGAGGACGGCACCGTGATCCTGATCGGCGCGACAACCGAGAATCCCTACTTTGAGGTCAACTCCGCCCTTCTGTCCCGGTCTACGATCTTTGAGCTGAAGCCCCTGACGGCGGAGAATATCTCGACTCTCCTGAAGCGGGCGATGGCGGATCCGGACCGCGGGATCGGAAGCTACAAGGCGGTTCTGACGGATGAGGCCTGCGCTTTCCTGTCCGACGTGGCCGGCGGTGACGCCCGCATGGCACTGAACGCGCTGGAACTGGCGGTCATGACCTCTGAGCGAAATGCGGACGGCACGCTGGTGATCGATCTCGATACCGCGGAGGACTGCATCCAGAAACGCGCGGTGCACTACGACAAGACCGGCGACCAGCACTACGACACGATCTCGGCATTTATCAAAAGCATGCGCGGCTCGGACCCGGATGCGGCCGTTTTCTATCTGGCCCGTATGCTGTCAGCGGGAGAAGACGTCCGGTTCATCGCGCGCCGCATCATGATCTGTGCTTCGGAAGATGTGGGAAATGCCGACCCTCAGGCGCTCGTCGTCGCCGTCAGCGCGGCGCAGGCCGTCGAACGTGTCGGCATGCCGGAGTCCCAGCTGATCCTCGCCCACGCGGCTGTCTACGTGGCCTGCGCGCCGAAGAGCAACGCGGTCACGAACGCGATCTACGCGGCGATGGAAACCGTGCGCGAAAAAAAGACCACCGTTCCGGCGCATCTGCAGGATGCCCATTACGGCGGCCATGAATCTCTTGGTCACGGTATCGGTTATAAATACGCGCACGACTATCCGAACCACTATGTGGAACAGCAGTACCTGCCTGATGAGATCGCGGACAGGCATTTCTATGAGCCCACGGATATCGGGTATGAAAAGACGATCCGCGCTTATTTTAAGCGGATCAAAGAGACGTAACGGGCTCCGTCAGAGGAGCTTCATCATGATATCGACGTAGATCTCCTTCGCGGCGTCCGGCCACTTCTCGCAGACCC
>CACXFK010000053.1 GCA_902766945.1 uncultured Lachnospiraceae bacterium
CCCTCTTCGTCCGTACCCTCTTCGTCCGTACCTTCTTCCTCCTCGCCGCCGCTCTCCGTCACGGCCGCGCTGCGGTTCCGGATCGCATACACGCCGGATGCGTAGGCCGTAAAGGTGGTCTCTTCAGCCCATTCCGTATCCACGCGTCCGTCATCGACCCGCGTAACGCGCACGTCATCCGCCGAGAGATCCTCCGCTTCCCGCGCCGTGTCATACGCCGCCTTCGCTTCCTCTCCAAGCGGCAGCGCATACACGTCGCCGTCGGATCCTTCCGCTAGCGAAATGCCCTCCGTCAGCTGGTTATCCAGGAACGTAACCGAGACGCTGACCGGGCCGGCCGGATCAACCTCTTCAAGTTCATACACCATTCCGTCGCCAGCGTCCTCCAGCATCATGCTGTCCGCCTCGCCTTCATGCATCACATACTGTCCGTCTTCATCGGTCTTTCTTACAAGAAACGCCACATCAAAGAGAAGCGTATTGCCCGATGCCGCACCGCCTGACGCGCCTTCTTCGCTCAGGGCCGCAAGGTAAGCGTCATAAGAATAGCCTTCCGTATCCGCAGAAACCGGAATGACTTTGAAAATGGCGCCCTCCGGCAGCGCATCCTCTGTCCCGGGAACGGCGACGGCCGAGACAGATGCATTGGAGAAAAAGAGCTCGTGTCCGCCGTCTTCCGGCTCCTCTCCATCAAACAGAACGACCTCATCCGAAGAAAGCTCTTCATCCGAAGAAAGCTCCTCACCCGAAGCAGCCTCCTCATCCGAAGAAAGCTCTTCATCCCCGTCATGCGTTTCATCTGCATTGATTTCATCCTGCCCGGAAAGGTCGCCTTCCTCAGACATGTCTGTGAAATAGTCCTCTCCTTCATCGGATGAATGATATTCCTCTTCAAGCCAGGCATCGAGATCCGTCTCTTCATCAAAAGACACAAATCCTGCCTCATCCGCCCCGTCATCAGCCAGGGCCGGGACGCCCCCGGATACGGTCAGCAGCCCGGAAAGCAGCCAGATTCCAACTTTCATGATCCTGTCTTTTCTCATGACAGCCTCCTTTCAGACTTTCTTTCAGACTTTGGGATGCTCTCATTATATTACAAAATTGTTAACCCGTCATTACAAATTTATGCAGTGCTTCTCTTGCAGCTGCCCGAAGACAGAAAAAAGGCCTTTCCGGTTTTGACAACCGAAAAGGCCTCACACATTTTTACTCGCTTGCGCTTGTAAGCAGGCTGACTGCACTGTTCAGAATATTGCTGATGATATCCTCCGCCTTTGGCGTCTCCCCTTTCAGGAGACTGATCACGGCTTTCCTGGTATCCGAGTCCGCGGCCCGGTACAGCTCAACGAGCTTCTTCTCCGTGGCGGAAACCTTCAGACTGGTACCGGAAGTCGTTTTTGAAGCGGTGCCGGTTTTAGAGGATGAGCTCTTCGACGACGTACTCTTCGCAGCGGTACTCTTTGCAGCTGAACTCTTCGCAGCGGTACTCTTTGCAGCTGAACTCTTCGCAGCGGTACTCTTTGCAGCTGAACTCTTCGCAGCTGTACTCTTCGAAGCGGCACTTTTTGACGACGAGCTCCCGGAAGCAGGCTTTTTGCTCATCGCTTCAACAAGAGAGGTCTGCGTCACTCCAAGGGCTTTTGCGATCTGTCTGACCTGCGTCTCCGTCGGTTCGGCCTCGCCCCGCTCCGCTTTTCCGAGCGCGGCTGCTGAAAGTCCCTCCACCGCAGCGGCCAGAGCCGCCTGGCTCATCCCTTTTTTGGCTCTGGCTTCTTTAATAAGATTCCCCAACTTCTTAGACATACGCTGCCTCCTTCATCCGACATACCGGTTCCCCCTGCATTTGCCTGCGCACGCACCTGAGGCACCTGCATATACGATACAAAACGACTTGCTTCTAAACACCGGCAAGCTTTTTCACCTGATACGTATCATTATATAAGTTTCCTGTTCTTTTGTCAGGTTTTTTGTCAGGTTTTTCGAGGCTTTTCCGGGCTCTTTTCGAATATTCAGATTTCGCGGATGTCTCGCAGAGCCATTTTTATCCGATCACAGCCCTGAACCAGGTCGCGGGCAGCAGATACCGGATCCACCTGACCGTGGTCAGCACAGGGACATCCCCGGCGGAGGAACCAAATACAACAGCCGCTGCGATCAGGACAACTGCAAGGAACAGATACACGGCTTCATGCCTGAACAGCCTGACAAAAAGCGACCCCCAGATGGAAGCGCCGATAAGAAGCACCACAAGAAGCAGGATCTGCGGGATTCGGACCGCATGCTGCGTGACGAGGGGGATACTTAGCAGGACTCCTGTAAGAAGCAGCGGGATAAAGATCTCGAGCACCTGATAAATCCATCCTCTGCCGCGCATGAAGGACAGGATGGTCTCCGTCTCCTTTCTGAACCAGGAAGAAGCAAACAGAAGAAGCCCGGCAAACAGCAGGATACAGGTCACCTGCCGGACTGCCGCATGGCCGTCGTCCGTATTCAATCCGACATCGTCCGTACCGGATTCACCGGCCTCAGAATCATCCCCGTACACCTCAAAGCGCACCTTGAACAATTCATCTGCTTCTATGATTCTCTTCATTTCCTCAGTGACCGCAGTCCGGGCTTCCTCGTCTGTATGTTCAAGCAGCTGCCCCGAAGCGACGCCGTCCGCAACGACAATCGGCGCGAGATAGCGCAGCAAAGCGGAATATACCTCTTCCTTTGCCGCTTCTCCTTTTGTGGTTGTCGTAGAACGGATGTAATGGATGCTTCCCGACAGATCGGGCATCCCGAACTCATTCGTTTCCGGGTCCGGACGTTTCGACACCGCATCGTCCAGGCTGCTTGCAAGAACAAATCCGCAGTCCGTCTCACCGGTGGCTACGGCATCCTTCAGTTCCTCCTCAGTATCAAATACCGTCCAGGTGTAAGCCCCGTTCATCGACAGCAGGTCTTCCGCCACTGCATTTCCCGCGATTCCTTCATGGACGAGGCCGATATCTCTGCTCGACGCGCTCGGAAGCGCAGCCGTCCCCAGAAACAGCTGCAGCACCAGCATCAGCGCGGCGGTGATAAGGAAAGACGGCGCCCGGAGATACCGCATGACCAGAATCCTGAAGCGGAGGCTCCATTTTTTCAATTCATTCATGATTCGATCTCCGTTCACTTCTCACTTAAGCTCCTTGATCCACGCGGGTATCAGCAGGACAACGCCGCATAAAAGAACAGCAGGCAGTGCCGGCTGCAACATGCCGGCCGCATCCGAAGCAAGGGATGGATACAATACCTCCGCCAGTGCGCTCTGCCACATCCGGACCGGTATAAAGGGCAGCAGGACGCGCACGCTGCGCGGGAGATAGTAAACCGGAAGAAATCCGCCGGCCAGAGAAAAGATCGCGGCCGTCGTCAGGAGATAAATAAAAGCGGATTGTCTGGATGAGGCAAATGTATAGATCAGATGGACATACGCGGCGATTGAAAATGCGACGCCGAGAAGCATCGGCCAATGCCCGGCGGAAATGAGAACAGCCGCTTTGCCGTCCGCCCCGGATGACACGGCTTCTATGGCGGACGCAGCCATCGTGCAGATCATCGTCATGACAAAGAACATCAGCGTGAGCGCGATCCATTTTGCCGCGCTCATAAAAACCGGATGAAGCGAGTACCTTCTCAGGTACTTCAGCGCCGCTCTCTCCCCTTCGCTGTAAAATGAAGCGCAGCCGATTCCAAGAAGAAGGAGCAGCAGCAAGAGCCCGGACAGAACATAGAACTGGGTCATACTCATCGCCCCGAAGAGAGAAACCCCCTCCTCTTCAAAGGCGGATGTGCGCGAGAGGATACTCTTCAGAAAGGTCCCGAACAGGGTGTCCTCTGCATTTGCAAGTGTCTGGACGGGCGGGTTGACCGCACTTTGATAGTCAATCGCATAGATGCCTGCCTCAACCGTCTTTAGCATGGATACGCCGTCGGTGACCAGCTGTCTGAAGAGGCTGCCCGAAAAAGCCGCGTCAGAGGGGGACAGCCGGAAAAGAACCGGTGTATTGACGCCGCTGTTTATATTTTCATAAGTCCCTTTCGGAAGATAGATCGCCGCGCTGAGCGTCCCTTTCCGCAGCCCCTCGGCCGCGTCGGAAGGGCTCATATAAGTAAAATCGCACAGGCTTTTCACACTGGACATGCTCTCCACGAGCCCGATGGCCATCGTGGTTTTCAGATCCGCTTTCCCCTTTTCGGAAGACGTATCATCGGATCCGTCACTGTCCATCACGACCGCAACCTCCGCTCTCGGAAACAGCTGTTTCCGGTCCGTCACGGCGCAAAATACCGCGGCCGCGGCAAAAATCGCGGCGCCTGCGATCAGGGCGCTCACGACAAAGAAGGGGATGAGTCCCATCCCCTTCCTGATCTCCATCTTTAAGTAGATAAACCAACGATTCATTGACTTTCTCGTAAACAATCATGCACTGCCTGCAGCAGTGCATGACGTATTTCTGATCTTACCCGCCTTAAGGCGTGTGCTGAATGGATTATGCTGCGGCATCCGTGGATGCAGAGCCGCCGAACAGAGAGGACAGGCCTTCGCTCAGCTCGTTGAATTCTTCCTCTGTCATCGTGTTGAGTTCAAGCACCTCGCCTTCCGGTACCACGACGGTCCCGCCTTCGGATATATTGACGCTGATAGTAAAGCCCATGAACTCAGCTGTGAAGAATCCGCCTTCTTCGGTTGCACCAAATGTGCCCGTGATCGGAGTCGGAAGCATATCCGAGGTAACTTCAAATGTACCTTCCGTCACATCGACATAGAGAGACCCGATCTCCTGTCCCTGGACCGTGAGTACAGCCGTAAATCCGGACTCACCGACTTCGACTGCAAGCGTACCGAGTTCTTCACCCTGCATGTTCAGCGTCAGGAGCGCGCCGTTATCAGTCAGTTCGACCGTCAGTTTGCCCATCTCTTCGCCATCAGCCGCGAGCACGATCTCTGTCCACGGAGTCTCCGCCGGTCCGGCAAACTGGAGGGCAAGCAGGTGACCGTCCATCTCAAGTCCGATCTCGGCCGGGAAGGAACCATCCGGATTCATGTAAACAAGGAGCTTCATATCTTCCGGCAGCTGCGCAAGCATCATGTCAATGGCCTCTTCAATCGTCTGCGGTGCGCCTGCTTCCGCATCCTGTCCGCCGACCTTCAGGCAGAGGTTGAAGTACTCCTCGATCGTCTGGCCGTTCGGATATTTCACAGCAACCAGCTTGGACAGAGCGTCCTTCACAAAATCTTTGGTAAGCGGGATGCTCATACCCTGGCAGGCAACCATCTCGCCGCCGACGCTGCACTCTTTCTCCGGAGCTTCCTCGAAGGTGACGCTGCCTGCGATCTCCGTGAGCACGGCGGTAATTTCGTCTGCGTATGCCTGCATGGCTTCCGGATCAAACTGAGCCGTGACAAGCTGAAGGGCGGAATTGATCAGCTGCAGGTTGTCCTCTCCGGCGATCTGCGCAAGAAAGCTGCCGGTCAGATCCGACTTATAATTATAAGCAATTACCTTCGGGAAGAGCGGAAGTTTAAAAAGGATTGACTCCAGATCCATATACTCCGCAAACTCAATCGTAACGCCCGACAGATCGACCTGTCCGTTTACAGAGTGCGCAGCGGCTTCGCGGTCAAAAACGGCCTGTGCCGATGCACTCATCTCCGTGCCTCCGCTCTCGCCCATCGGAATCGTGCCTGATACTTCGATATCAGCTGTCACGGACTGCGGCAGAGCGCCAATCATGTCTTCATAGACTTCTGCATCTTCAAATACCGGAAGTTCACTTTCGGTATCATCCGCCATCACGGGAACAAACGCAGACTGAACAGCAAGCATACCGATTACGGCTGCGGCGCAAAGCTTGCGAACACCGAGGTTCCATGTTTTTTTCATAATTGGACTCCTTTGATTTTTTGAATGGCTTCCTCCGGAAGACAAACTTCCGATATTCCGCCGGTGATAAGATACAAACGGTCACAGAGTGTCATTTCTTCGATATCATGCGTCGCCATCACCACGATCCCTCCGGACTTCGTATAATCCTTCAGGTAGTCGTAGATGATTGCCTTATGATACAGATCCAGCGCGGATGTCGGCTCGTCCATCACAAGAATCGTCTGATGCTCCGTCAGCGCACAGGCAATGGCAAGCCGCCTTTTCATCCCGCCTGACAAGCTGGAGAC
>CACXFK010000054.1 GCA_902766945.1 uncultured Lachnospiraceae bacterium
ATCCGGACGGACGGAAAGGACCTGATGCCTGCGGGGTGCGGATCCGATGCTTTTGCGGCGGATGCGTTCAGGTCCGACGGCATCAGGACGGATGCGTTCAGAACAAATGCGTTCAGGACGGATGCCTCCGGGACGGATGCATTCAGGCCTGATGGCTTCATGCCGGACGATCTTCCGGCACAGGCCGGGGCCTTGCCTTTGAGAGGAGCGGCAGAACCGGATCGTGATCCGCAGCCGGCGGACGACAGTCACGATTTAAAAAAAAGAAACGGCGGCATCCGGATGCATGCCGGAAAACCCGCAAAAAGAAAAAACCGGATATCAGCCGCGGTGCGGAAACAAGCCGCGGAGACGCTCCCTGAGAAGGCGACGGTCCGCATGATGCTTCTCGCGGCACTGCCGGCGGGAGGTCTCTTTATCTTTCTGCACCTCACGGACGTGTTTCTCCTCTCGACGGAAGAAGCGGCAGGTGTTTCGATCCTTGCGGCGGCTGCGTCCGTGATGCTGTGCAGAGTGCTGGCGGCAAGACATAAGGGCCGCCGCGGCAGCATGAGCGAAAAGGAAGAGGATCCGGGGGCGGCGTTTGATGATCTGCAGGATGACGAGCTGTCTGCATTGATGAGCGGCGATCTTGCGGAAGAGGCGGAGACGGAAGTCAGGGAGAACGATCCGGATGAGTTCCTTCCGCTCTATGCCTCGGAGGAGCGCTTTGATTCGGACGAGGAGGAGTTTGGACACACGATGCTTCTTTCGGATATCCGGGCGCAAAGAGGAGGCAGTTCCGCCGTCCTCGTGCCCCTTGACGGGAACCGTCACCTTTCGCCGATCCCGGTCACCGGACGGGAAGTCCTGATCGGCAAGCAGCATGCGCTGGTCGACGCCGTGATCCCAAGCGATGCAGTCAGCCGCATGCATGCCCGGATCTTCAGGAAAAACGGCATGTACTACATCAGCGATCTGGGATCAAAAAACGGCACTGCCGTCGACGGCCGCCATGTGGTCGGCCGGGACGAAGTGCCGCTTACGGAAAATGCACAGGTAGCCTTCGCGGACTGCCTGTATGTATTCAGGACCGGAGGAGCTTAATCCTCGCAGGCGCTCACTTTGCTTATGATCTCTTCGCGAAGATCGTCCGTGAGCTCACCCGGGATCCAGTTCGCCACAATCCGGCTTCCGCCGGCATAGCGCGGGATCAGGTGCATATGGAAATGAAAGACCGACTGGCCGGCGGTCTCGCCGTTGTTCTGGACGATGTTGAAGCCGTCGCATGCAAGCGCCTTCGTCATGCGGCCGGCCATCTTTTTGGCGAGAACAAATGCCTTTGCCGCGAGATCTTCCGGCAGCTCATAGATATTGGCGTAATGGGCTTTCGGAAGGATCAGCGCATGTCCCTTTGTGGCCGGGCCGGCGTCCAGTATGACGGCAAAATCGTCGTCTTCATAGAGCTTTGCGGTTGGAATTTCGCCATTGGCGAGTTTGCAGAAGATGCAGTCGGACATAATCAAAACCTCCTAAATGAATAATAAATGATCGTGCAGCAAAGAGGACATTCAGATCCCGCTTCGCTGCACGCTCATGAACCTGGATTAACGCTTCCGGTACAGAACGATTCCGCTGATAAAGCCGGCGATGAGTCCGGCGATGTGGGCCGCATTTGAGACGTCGGTGCTGACCAGCCCGAAATACAGGGAGAAAGCCAGCATGATCATCATCTGCCTGAGCGTAAGCCCTCGCACGCGCCCTTTGTTCAGGAGGATGATCCAGATCAGGGCACCGATGACGGCAAAGACAGCTCCCGACGCGCCGACGGCGACGACATAGTGCTCCCGCATCAGATAAAACCGGAAAGCGGTGAGATTGGCGATGACGCCGCACACGAGATAGAGAAGCGCATATTTCACCGGGCCGAGCAGGTACTCGAGGTGCTGCCCGAGTACGTACAGGATCAGCATATTGTTCAGCAGATGCCGGATGCCGGCATGCAGGAACATAGCCGTAAAGAGCCGCCAGTATTCGCCGAGCGCGATGCGCTCCACATCCGCACCGCCCCATTTGACAAGGACCGGTGTGGACAGTGTGCTGCCGGAGATGATCTCGGCAAGAAGAAAGATGATGACGTTGACGGCGACGAGAGCGATCGTCACCTTAGGCGATTCTTTGCGCGTGGCGGTGCCTCCCTTTATGATCGGTGCTTCTTTTTCGTGCAGGTATAAATG
>CACXFK010000055.1 GCA_902766945.1 uncultured Lachnospiraceae bacterium
ATCACGGATTTCGCGCCGATGGATTATAAGGATGAGAGCGGAAACTGGATCGGCTTCGACGCGGACGTCGCGACCAAGGTGGCGGAAGATCTCGGTGTTGAAGTGGAGTTCATCGAAATCGACTGGGACAACAAGATCCTCGAGCTCAATAACAAGAGCATTGACTGCGTATGGAACGGCATGACGCTGACTCCGGAGGTCATGAATTCCATGGAGACGACCAATGCGTACTGCAACAACGCACAGGTCGTGGTGCTCCCGGCAGATAAAGCGGATGATTATCAGGACGAAGAGAGCCTGAAAGAGCTGCAGTTCGCGGTCGAAGCGGGATCCGCAGGCGAAGCGGTTGCAGAAGAGAAGGGCTTCAGCTACACGTCAGTGACGGCTCAGTCCGACACGCTGCTCGAAGTCAAGTCCGGCACATCCGATGCCAGCATCATCGACCTCCTGATGGCGGACGCGATGATCGGAGAAGGAACCAGCTATCCGGATCTGACTCATACGCTTGAGCTGTCCTCTGAAGAATACGGCGTCGGCTGCCGCAAAGGCTCCGATCTCGCTGCATTCATCAATGATGAGTTCGCTGCATTCTATGCGGACGGCTCTCTCCTCGAGATTGCCGATCAGTATGATGTCGCGGCGGCTGTGATCGCACAGTAACGGATTGACCAATCCGGCGTCGCATAGAAAAGTATGTGAATGGCGCCCTGCCGCAAGGCCGGCAGGGCGCCCTGCTATGTCCGGGGCTCTGTATGCATCTGCAGTGCCTGCCCTGCAACCGGTTATAAGAAAGGACTTTTGACAATTAATATGTTCTCAACGGTTACAATGTCTCTTTTCATGGGCTTTCTGGCGACGCTCAGGCTGTTTGTCCTGACGCTTGTTTTTTCGCTGCCGCTGGGCCTTTTTATCAGCTTCGGCTCCATGAGCCGTTTTTCCGTGATCCGTCTGCCGGTCAAATTCCTGATCTGGATCATCCGGGGGACGCCGCTGCTTCTGCAGCTGCTGATTATCTACTACGGCCCCGGCATTATGGGACATAATATCTGGGGATCAAAGGACGGGGGCCGTTTCCTGGCGGCGCTGATCGCCTTTGTCATCAATTATGCCTGCTACTTCTCCGAGATCTACAGGGGCGGGATCCAGTCCATCCCGGTCGGCCAGTATGAGGCCGGACAGGTGCTCGGCATGACGAAGCGGCAGATCTTCTGGAAGATTATCCTTCTCCAGGTGATTAAGCGGATCGTGCCGCCCATCTCCAATGAGATCATCACGTTGGTAAAAGATACTTCTCTTGCGCGCGTGATCGCCGTCTATGAGATTATCTGGAACGGACAGTCCTTTATTAAATCGGCGGGCATCGTCTGGCCGCTGTTCTATACGGGCGTTTTCTATCTGATCTTCAGCGGGCTTCTGACGCTTCTGTTCCGCTACATTGAGAAACGCCTCAGCTACTTCAGATAAGCAGTGAGTACGGATGGAGGCACCGGCATGGCATTACTGGAAGTCAGAAATATCGAAAAGCACTTCGGGCATGTGGAAGTGCTGAAAAACATTGATTTTGACCTTGAGGAAGGCGAGACGATTTCCATCATCGGATCATCGGGAAGCGGGAAGACAACGCTGCTCCGCTGCCTGAATTTCCTTGAGATACCAAACGGAGGCACGATCACCGTGCGCGGGGAGACGCTGTTTGACGCGTCGAAGTGGAAATCCGTATCGGAGAAGCAGCTTCGCACGAAACGGCTTCATTTCGGCATGGTGTTCCAGTCGTTTAATCTGTTCCCTCAGTTTACGGCTCTTGAAAATGTGACGCTCGCGCCGATGCTTGCCGCAAAGGAGCAGAACACCGGCGAGTCCGAAGCGGAGATCCGGAGAAACGGGGAAGCGCTTCTGGAGCAGATGGGGCTTTCGGACCGGATGCAGAACTATCCTCACCAGCTCTCGGGCGGCCAGCAGCAGCGAGTGGCGATCGCGAGGGCACTGGCCCTTCATCCGGATGTCCTGTGCTTCGACGAACCCACGTCGGCGCTTGACCCCGAACTGACGGGCGAGGTCCTGAAGGTGATCCGGGAACTGGCCTCCAAACACACGACGATGATCATTGTGACGCATGAAATGGCTTTTGCCAGAGATGTGGCGGACCGCGTCATTTTCATGGACGGAGGCGTGATCGTGGAGCAGGGAGATGCAAAGGAAGTGATCGCCAATCCGAAGGAGGAGCGGACCAGGAAGTTCCTGCAAGGATACAGCCAAAGAGCGGATTCGTGACCGGCATCCTTGATTTTTTCAGGTCTTCGGTGTACCCTTCTTATTGAGGTGCATAAAGCTGACTGAAAAACGGCCTGTGCATGGCACACAGGCTGTTTTCTTATCTCATGGGAAATTCCTATCTCATAGGTTATCCTCCGGATTTCCTATGAGAGAAGAAGCACTCCGTGCAGGATGCACAATTTGTTTGGAAGGAAGATCACGAGGATGCGCGGGACTGAAAAGGGATTGTTCCGCAGCATGGCAAAGGGGTTCAACATGCGAAAGAAAAGGTTGCTTGGAAGTGTTCTGGCGGCAGTTCTGATCACTTCGATCGGGTTCGCCGATCAGGCGGCGGCAGAAGACATTTCAGCGGAGAGCGCGTTTTCCGAAACGGCAGACGGGGAGAACACATCGGCTGAAACGTCCGGTTCGGAAGACGTATCGGCTGAAACAGACGGTTCGGAAGACGTGTCGGCTGAAACAGACAGCGCGGACAGCGCAGGTGCCGAATCAGAAGGCGCGGACAGCGGGTCAGAGGATGCGGCGGAAACAGAAAGTTCATCTTCCGGGACAGAGGAAGTGAAGAAGGACGGCGCACGGGAAGTCCGGGTCGGGGTCTGCGGCATCACGGAAGACAAGTCCGTCTGGCATTATATGGATGAAAACGGCGTGCTGAAGGGCCTTGAGGTCGATATCCTGAAGAAGATCGACGCGGCTGATGACCGATTTGAGCTGACACTGACAGGATACCCCGAAGAGGAAAACCCCATGTATTATAAAACCCGGCTGGAAGCGGACGGCTGTGATGCGGCTGTCGGGCTGTTCACCGGGGACAGCGGGCTTTACACCTCCTGCGGCGGGGAGATGTTCAGTGAGAACCCCTATCTGACATGGTTCAGGGTGCTTGCAACAAACGCGGACAATCCCGACGGGGTGCTGTCTTTCGCGGACCTCGCAGAGAAAAAGATCTGCATACCGGATGACGGCGAGACGGCCGCGGCGGTCGAAGCCTATAATGCCGCTCACGCGGATCTGCCGATCAAGAGTAAAGTGATCTCCGCTTCCGATCCGTATTTCTACCTGGTTCAGGCTATGCAGGCCACCGGAAACGCACTGATGGACGAGACGGACGCGGCGGTCTACGGAAAACTGTACGAGGCGGATTTCGGAAAGACGATCAGCCTGCTTCCGATACCGGACGGGGAAAGCCTGGGCAGAAAAGACGCCTATCTTCTGTATCTCGGCGCGGATGAAGAACTCCGGAGCTGGTTTGAAGAAGACATCGCCGCCCTCGCTCACGACGGTTCGATCCGCGATATGTCGGAAGCCGCTCTTGGCACGGACCTGACGCCTTACCTGCCCGGTGAGGAAGCCTCTTCCGGAGAAAACGGCGCCGCGTGGGACGAAAACGGTGTTTATACGGATCCGGAGATCGTCCGCAGTGTCCAGGAGGCGCTCAATTCCTTCGGATATGACTGCGGCTCGGCGGACGGCATCGCCGGCAGAAGAACGAACGAGATGATCTCGGTCTTTAAGGCTGACAACGGCTTTGAGGACACCAGCCCGGATATCACCGGCGCGCTTCTTGACGCACTCGGGATCACCCGGGATGAGGCCTGAGCGCCGGGCGGAGCGGACTGCCTGTATTCCGCCCGGAAACGATACGATGACCGTTGTTTGATGATTGAAGTAAATCACGATTCTCGAAGAGGAATCGTGCGCGAATTGCACAGCAGCGAAGCTGCTTTCCAATGTGCAATTCTGCGATCCGC
>CACXFK010000056.1 GCA_902766945.1 uncultured Lachnospiraceae bacterium
GCTCTTTTTTTAAAGAGCGGCCTCATCAGCGACACATATTGATACATCGGATCGCGCCCCGTGTTTTCCTGTTCCCCCATTAAGCTGCCTCACATTTCCTGTTCGTCAAACAATGCCTCAAATTCCGCCCTTGTGATCTTTTCCTTTTCCAGAAGAAGGGCGGCGCACTTGTCCAGCACACCCCGGTTGGCTTCAATCAGACGTTTCGCTTCAGCGTAGCATTTTTCGATCATATCGCGCACTTCATCGTCAATCTCATTTGCCGTGCGCTCACTGTAGCTCCTGGTTTTCTCAAAGTCGCGCCCGATAAAGACCTCATCATCGTTTGAGTAGGAGACCGGGCCCAGCTTTGTGGAAAAACCGTATTTCATAATCATGGCCTTCGCCGTGGCGGTCGCCGTCTTCAGATCCTGGGATGCGCCGGTCGTGATGTCGTCAAAAACAAGTTCTTCGGCGACGCGCCCGCCGAGCGAGACGATGATATCCTGCAGCATGCGGCCGCGGGTATTGAAGAGTTCGTCTTTCTCCGGAAGCGGCATCGTGTACCCTGCCGCGCCCATGCCGGTCGGGATGATGGAGACCGAGTAGACCGGACCGACGTCCGGAAGCACATGGAAGAGGATCGCGTGGCCCGCTTCATGGTAAGCCGTAATCCGCTTGTCTTTGTCGGAGATCACCTTGCTGCGCTTCTCCGCGCCGATTCCCACCTTGACAAAGGCGGCCCGGATGTCTTCCTGGCGTATGTAGCCCTTGTCCGTCTTCGCCGCGCCGATCGCCGCTTCATTCAGCAGATTCTCCAGATCCGCGCCCGAAAAACCGGCCGTGGTCTGCGCGATCTGCTTCAGATCCACATCGTCTCCCAGCGGCTTGCCTGTTGCATGGACCTTGAGGATCTCCTCGCGTCCGCGCACGTCCGGCATACCGACGGAAACCTTCCTGTCAAACCGGCCCGGGCGCAGGATCGCCGGATCGAGGATATCCACCCGGTTGGTCGCCGCCATGACGATGATGCCTTCATTGACGCCGAATCCGTCCATCTCCACGAGGAGCTGATTCAGCGTCTGCTCTCTCTCATCGTGTCCGCCGCCAAGGCCCGCGCCTCTGCGCCGCGCCACGGCGTCGATCTCATCGATAAATACGATGCAGGGATGATTCTTCTTGGCGTCCTCAAACAGATCCCGCACGCGGCTGGCGCCGACGCCGACAAACATCTCCACGAAATCAGAGCCGGAAATCGAGAAAAACGGCACGCCCGCTTCACCTGCCACAGCCTTGGCGATCAGGGTCTTTCCGGTTCCGGGAGGTCCGACGAGCAGAACGCCCTTCGGTATGCGCGCCCCGAAATGCGTGTACTTGTTCGGGTTCTTCAGGAAATCCACGATCTCCTCGAGATCCTGTTTCTCCTCGACAAGTCCGGCGACGTTCCGGAACGTGATCCGGTTATCCTTATCGCTGTAGAGCTGGGCGCGGCTCTTGCCGAAATTCATCATCTGGGAATTTCCGCCCCCGCCCGCCTGGCGGTTCATGAACATAAACAGTATGAACATAAAGCCGCCCATCAGGATCACGGGAAGGATCGTCGAAAGGAAAACGGAATCCTGCGGAACGTCTTCCACATAAAGCCCGATCTGCGGATAGTCCGCGCTCAGCATCGTGCGGATCGCGCTCACATCCGTGTCATAAAAAACGTAGGTGGCGCCGCTCTTTTCCGTGACGCGGATCTGTCCGGTCGGCACCTGTGTATTCGGCCGGATCGTGACCGACTCCACCGTCCCGGCTTCAAGGCCTTTCCTGAAGTCGTTGTAGGAGTAGCCGCCCCTCGGCTGGACTCTGCCCGTGATCGCAAAATAACCGATCAGGAACAGTCCGATCACAAGTCCGTATAATAAAAATGTTCTGTTCTGTCTGCCGTTCAAAAATACTCTCTCCTCACGATTCCACAACCGCAATATACGGAAGGTTCCGATACTGCTGCTGGTAGTCCATGCCGCAGCCGAGGACAAACTTATCCTCGATGACAAATCCGGTATAATCCACTTTGACCTCTCTCTCACGGCGGTCCGGTTTGTCCAGAAGCGTACAGAGCTTCAGGGAAGCCGGCTGCCTGTCTTTGAGAATGCCGAGCAGGTAATGCAGCGTCCTGCCGGAGTCGATGATGTCCTCGATCACAAGGACATGCTTGCCCTGAAGCGGCTCGTCCAGATCCTTCACGATCTTGACGATGCCGGTGGACTTCATCTCATTTCCGTAGCTCGAAACCGACATAAAGTCGAGCGAGACGGGGATGTCCTCGCTGATCTCGCGGGACAGGAGCGTCATAAAGTAGACGCCGCCCTTCAGCACGCAGATCATATGAATCTCTTTTCCGGCGTAGTCCCGGCTGATCTCAGCTCCGAGCTCTTTGATCCTTTTTTCCACCTCTTCCCGGGGGATCATCACGCTGAATCTGTTATCAATATCGCTCATGCGGTTCTCCTTTCATGTCACATCCTGCTCTTCAGCTGCAATGGTAAGCGCCTTCATCGTGTCACCGCTGATCCGGTAGCGGTATCCGATCCGCATACCGACGACCCATACGATCTCACTGCCGTCCGCAATGAGAGGGATCCGGTCCCGCTCCTTTGGCGGAACCTTCTCGTCCGTAAAATAATCCGACAGCGTCTTCGCCGCGCCGTCCGCACGAACGGTGATAAAATCACCGGTCCGGCGGTTTCTGACAACGAGCGTACCTTTTATTTTATCATAGTCAATTGTTTTCGTATACCGTTTTTCGGGAAACGATGCGGGAACAGAAGGCTCAAAAACAGCGGAAAACCGGTATTTTCCGAACTCTTTTGTCCCGCCCGGGAGGAGATTCCCGGCCTCTTCACAAAGGCATGGCAACCCGTCAGGTTCATCATCTCCGCCGATCCGGATGCCGTCCCCGGTCCTTACGGCGCAAGTCCCGCGGGGCAATACGATCCGCTTCCCGCATTCCTTTGAAAAAAGCTGAAGCAGATCCCGGATGTGGACAGCCCCGACGTCTTTAAGCCCCTTCAGGCTCTCTTTCAGCGCGATCCTGAGGATTTCGGCCTGCATCACGGGCATCTCCTCTTTCAAAAGGCGTTCCTTCACAAAGATGCAGCCCGGTTTCTCCCTCTGCAGGTACGCTCCGGCGCGCCGCCTCCCCTCAGACCGGATGAAGTCATCCGCTTCCGCGGCGCGCAGCGCGGCGGAAGCGATATGCGAGGCTGCCTGTTCATTGACAAGGGATTTCAGAGCGGGCATGATCACATGGCGTATGCGGTTTCTTGCCGCGTCATCGAGCTGATTGGTTCCGTCCTCACAGTAGGGCTGACCGATCTCATGAAGCGACGCCTCAATCTCTGCCCTGCTTACGGTAAGAAGCGGGCGGATCAGCCGGATAGGCGGCTCGTTTCCGTCCTCTTCCTCCTCGAAAAGAAAGCCGGACGGGCGCATCGCCGCGAGACCGCGCAGGCCGCTGCCTCTCGCAAGCCGGAAGATCACGCTCTCGGCGAGATCATCCTCGTGGTGCGCAAGCGCGATGCTGACGCGCCTGCCCTCCTCCTGCCCTTTACGGGCTTCCGCAAGGAAGATCTCCCGGCGCGCGTTGCGGCCGGCTTCCTCCAGAGACAGACGCCTCTTAGCGGCTTCCTCCGGGACCGGCCGCCTGTACAGCCGGAACGGGACGCCGAGTTTCATGCAGAGCGCTTCCGAAAAAGCGGCGTCCCGGTCCGCCTCCTCACCCCGTATCCCGTGATGCACATGGACCGCCTTCAGTTCAAAGCCATTTTCCTCAGACAGCTTTTTCAGGAGCAGCAAAAGAAAAACCGAGTCTGCCCCTCCGGACAGGCCGCAGATCACGCGGTCACGTCCATCCGGCATCCCGGTCATAGTCATCAGCTTTCTTATCTTTTTTTCTGTTTCAATAAAGCGTGTACCCGGCATCGTCTTCACTCCGCCGCCCTGAACACGATCTCGCCGCTCTCGACGAGTCCGAGACGGTCCTTTGCCGCCTGACGGATAAACTCATCAGACTGCATGTATTCCCTGAGTTCCGTGATACTTTCCGTCCGCGCCTCCTCGTCGGAGATCTCTTCCTCAAGTGCCTTCGCACGCAGTTCATTTGCGTCGATGCGCTGACTCAGGCGGTGTCCCTCAAAGAGAAGCACCACAAAAAGAAGGCAGACCACCAGCGTGATCAAGATCATCGCGGTTCTGTTCTCACGTGAAACACGCGACCGCCTGCTGCGGCCCTTTTTCCCCTTTCTGCTGTTCACTCCCCAACCCCTCTTAAAGCACCGGCTGTATGTAGAAAAAGAGCAGCCCCCTTTCGCTGCTCCATGCCGGACATGTCTCTATCTTACACTACATCCCCGGCATCCGCAACCACATAATCCGCATAAAGCGCGCATACAAAGCGCTTCCCGGCCGCGCTTTACAAATAGCGGTACATGTCTGCCGCGTTTTCTTTTTTCGTCGTATCCATGATATCCGTGACTTCCACGCGGACCGATTTCTCCCCGAAACGGATCTCGATGACGTCTCCCTTTTTCACTTCCTGGGACGCCTTCGCCACTTTGTCATTGATCGTCACGCGTCCTGCGTCGCAGGCTTCATTTGCCACGGTCCGGCGTTTGATCAGCCGGGACACTTTCAGATACTTATCCAGCCTCATCACTCATGTCCTCCTTGTCATGCAGGTCCTCCGGTCCTCCGGGTCTTTTTAGTCCGTTTTAACCGCGGCGCAGCGGACTTGCACGGGCTTTAAAAGGGAGAGGCGTTTTCCACCTCTCCCTTTGCAGATCTTTCAATCTTTGACACAGGATTCTCGTGACTTCAGTCATGAGAGGAATGTGCAGGAGAAACTCGTCTTTGACATGAATCCAAAGCTCGTGTCAA
>CACXFK010000057.1 GCA_902766945.1 uncultured Lachnospiraceae bacterium
AAAGAAAGAAACCGGACGCTGAAAGGCGAGATCAATCCCTCAACCGGGAAACCGTCTTACGAGTCCTTTGTCAATTACTGGATGCCGTTCAATGAAGGCATCGGCCTCCATGATGCCAGCTGGCGCAGTTCATTCGGAGGCAGCATCTACTATGAAAACGGCTCACACGGCTGCGTCAATCTGCCATACAGCGTCGCGCAGGCCCTGTACGATGTGCTCGAAGTCGGGACGCCGGTGATCGTGGACTGAAGACTCGACAATCTGCAATCCGGGTCAGACCCGGTCGATTACGTCGAGCAGCTCAAGCGGCGTGCGGATCACGGCGTCCGCATCTTCGCTGCTGACCTCGCCATACCCGTAGGCGGCAAAGATAAAGGGAAGCCCCGCTTCTTTCGTGGCGATGAAGTCGCCGGAGGTGTCGCCGACATAGACAGGATCCGGAGCGCCCGTTTCCCTGATCAGCTGCAGCATGGTTTCGGCTTTTCCGAGCCCCGTATCTCCGGCGCAGAGATGACCGTTCACATAGCCGCCGAGGTCGTTGGTGTCGAGCACCGCCTCGATATAGCCTTTCTGACAGTTGCTGACGATATAAACCGGATACCCTTTTTCCTGAAGCGCGGCAAACAGCTCGCGGACTCCGGGAAAGACCTTCGGCGGGTTCTGGTACAGGAACGGGATCTCCTCGGAACAGGATTCACTTGTGATGCGGAGCATGGTTTCCTCCGGCAGATCCGGGAAAAGAGAGCGGCCGATTGCTTCGAGCGGCTTTCCGAATTCCTGCTTCAGGCGCTCCGCCGTGATATGATCCGCGGATGCGCCGTACTTCCGGCTGATCTGCTGCCAGATGTGGGCGGCTTTTCCCGTGATGTCCCAAAGAGTCCCGTCTACATCGAAGATGACTGAATGCATAAAACCCTCCCTGTCTGAAAACGGCTCTGCCCTTTATGGCCGGCCGCTTTGGAATTCAAATATGAATACTCAACGGTATAACATATGCAGAAGGATTTTGTAAAGGCTCTGCTTGTGTGGTATAATGCTGCAAAACGTGACCTCCCGTGGAGGCGGACCTGCGACCCGTACCGGATCTGGGTGTCGGAGATCATGCTTCAGCAGACACGGGTGGAAACGGTAACCGGTTATTATGACCGGTTTCTTTTGGTACTTCCGGATATCGCGTCTCTTGCTGCATGCCCCGACGAGCAGCTCCTGAAACTGTGGGAAGGGCTCGGCTATTACAGCCGCGTCCGGAATATGAAAAAGACCGCGCAGATCGTCTGCGCGGAATACGGTGGACAGATCCCGGGCGACCGGAAAGCCCTTCTGGCCCTTCCGGGGATCGGATCCTATACGGCCGGAGCGATCCTGTCGATCGCATACGGTCTGCCGGAGCCGGCTGTGGACGGCAACGTGCTGCGCGTCTATGCCAGGCTGACCGGACTTACCGACAACATTCTTCTTCCGGCTGTCAGGAAGAAGGCGGAAGAGGAGATCCGGGACGTGATGCTCGCGGCAGTTTCCGGGGAAGGTGCCCGGGCGGGCGATGTGACGCAGGCGCTGATTGAACTCGGCGCGATGATCTGCGTGCCCGGCCCGGAGCCGAAGTGCGGCCTGTGTCCGATCCGGAGCGCATGCAGGGCCTGTGCCGAAGGCACAACCGGAACGATTCCGGTCCGGATCAAAAACAACTCGAGGCGGATTGAAGAACTTACCGTTCTCCTCGTAAGAGACGGGGAGAACGTAGCGATCCGGAGGCGGAAAGACAGCGGCCTTCTTGCGGGACTCTACGAGTTCCCCAATCTTCCGGGACGAAAAAATGCGGATGAAGTCCTTGCGTATATGGATGCGCTCGGGTACACTTCACTAAGGATCCGTGAACTGCCGCCCGCTTCGCATCGTTTTTCGCACGTGGAATGGCGGATGACCGGATATGAGATCCGGATCTCGCAAAGGGAAGAAACCGCAGATGAGTGGATCTTTGCGGAGTGCGGGGAGATCGAAAAAGAAAGAGCGATTCCATCCGCATTTGCTGCCTATGCAGCATATCTGATGATCCGACAGGGACAACATGAGGGGAAGGACAAGACATGAAGATTTTGACAGTGGCAATACCGTGCTATAATTCCGAAGCGTATATGAGAAAAGCCATCGATCACGCGCTCGTCGGCGGGGAAGATGTGGAAGTGCTTGTTATTGACGACGGATCGAGCGACGGGACGCTGGAAATAGCGAAGGACTATGAGCGCCGGCATCCCGGCGTCGTGCGCGCGATTCATCAGGAAAACAAGGGGCACGGCGGCGCGGTCAATACCGGAATCGCCGAAGCGCAGGGCATCTATTTTAAGGTCTGCGACAGCGACGACTGGCTTGATTACGACTCGTACATGCAGGTCCTCCGCGTCCTCAGGAAAGTGATCACGGGGCCGAAAACACTTGACGCCCTGATCTGCAATTATGTCTATGACAAAGTCGGGGCAAGAAAGAAGCGCATGATGCGCTATGTGGGCTCCTTCCCGGAGAACCGCATTTTCACCTGGGATGAGATCGAAAAACCGCTCAACTCTCATCGCTATGTCCTGATGCACAGCCTGATCTACAGGACGGAGCTCCTCAGGGAGTGCGGACTCGTGCTGCCTGAGCATACGTTCTACGTCGACAATCTTGTGGCGTTTACGCCGATGATCTACGTGAAGACGCTCTATTATCTCAATGTGCCGCTGTACCGGTATTATATCGGCCGCGAGGATCAGTCCGTCAACGAGGCGGTGATGATCAGCCGGATCGACCAGCAGATCAGAGTGACCAAGATGATGATTGACGGGTACAGGCCCGATCTGGCCAAAAAAAAGAACCAGACGGATTTCCTGGTTCATTATCTCGGAATCATCATGACGGTTTCGTCGATCCTGCTGCTTCGGATGGAGACCTCCGAAGCGCTGGATATGAAGAAAGAACTCTGGGAGTACCTGAAGAAAAAAGATTTAATCATGTACCTCAGGATCCGCCACAGCTTCCTCGGCCGGATGGTCAATGTGCCCGGAAAAGCGGGGCGCGAGATGGCGATCAAGGGCTACCGTCTCACCCAGAAGTTTTACGGGTTCAACTGACACGCGCGTCATAACCTCACAGGATGACGCTCAGCGTGTCGGGCTCAAGTGAAGCATGCAGCACGTTATCCGTACCGCCTGATTCGCCGTCAAGGTGAATCGGGCGTTTTTGTTCGGTGAGAATGTCGACGGAGCGGCAGCGGAGGAAATGGATCCCCCTGTACTTTGTGTGCAGACCGAACCGGGCGAGCGGGAGCGCCGTCACGAGTTCCGCCCGTGTGACACCGGCCCCGACAAAGACGTCCAGGATGCCGTCCGTTGCGGAAGCATCCGGACAAAGGCGCAGTCCGCCTCCCTCGCAGCACTGGTTCATCACGGCGACAAACCAGGTTCCGGGAAATGTAAAGGACCGCTCGCCGTCCAGCCGCACGCGGACCGTCTCGGAATCATAGAGCAGAATCTGCCTGGCCGCGATCACGGAATACGTCATGGATCCCGCGTGGACGGCGTTTAAGCTGTTTTTGATCGAAGAGGAGAGCGCCATGTGGCAGACGGCGGCGTCAAAACCGATGCCGGCGCTGACGGCAAACCGGCTGGACGTTTTCCCTTTCTTCACGCAGCCCACGTCCATGCTTGCGATCTTGCGCTGACGCAGGATATTCTGAAGCGCTTTTGCCGGATCCTTGGAGATGCCCATGCCGTTTGCGAAATCATTTCCGGAACCGAGCGGTATGACGCCGAGCGTCGCACGGCTCAGATCGGAGATGCCGTTCAGCACTTCGTGGATCGAGCCGTCGCCGCCGACCACGATGAGCGTCTCTTCCGGATTTTTCTCCGTTATGTCCCGCGCGATCTCCGTCGCGTGCCCCTTGAAGCGGGAGGCAAAGACTTCATATGGAATCGACTGCTGGTGAAGCGTCCGCTGAATCATCGGCCAGACTTCCGGGCCGCTGCGGGAGCGCGATGACGGATTCAAAATGAAATTCAGCATGATATCCCTCTTCATCATCATAAGAGCTTCCGCGCTGCAGAAAGCGCGGAAACTCAGGAACGAGTTTTCTGTGCGTGTTTAAAGGAGCGGTACATCTAAAACTCATGAATCGGACTGCGCGTCGGGGTTCAGGTACAGATGGACGCGAAGAATCCGGTTCTTTCTGACGGCCTCCACAATCAGCCTGGTGCCGTCCGGCAGGACCGTGAGTTCACCGACCTTCGGGAGCGAATCGCCGGCGTGCTCGATGATGTATCCGCCGATCGAATCGTAATCCTCCGAGACGAGGTTCAGACCGACTGCCTTATTCAGTGTGTCGATGTCGACCGAACCCAGGCAGGAATACTCCTTGCCGGGCACGATCTCCGTGATCTCTTCCACGTCGCGGCCGGCATACTCGTCATGGATGTCGCCGACGATCTCTTCCAGGACATCTTCCAGCGTGATCATACCGGACAGCGCGCCGTACTCATCGAGGACGATGACGATCGATTCGCGCCCGAGGCGCATTTCGTCGAGAAGGTCGGAGATGTTCTTCATTTCGAAAATGAAGCTCGGCTCGCGCATGACCTGCGCGACGCTGAACGTGTCTTTTCCGGCGACGAGAAGATCCTTGATATTCAGGATGCCCACGATGTTTTCGAGGCGGTCCTGCCAGACGGGAAGACGTGTGAAGCGGTGCTCGCGGAAGGATTCGACGATCTCATCGTATGTGGCGGTGACCGGCACCGTCACCATATCGATGCGCGGGATCATGATCTCCTTGGCGTATGTATCCGACAGGTCAACCACGTTGTTGATCATGTCGCGCTCGTCGTCCTCGATGACGCCGTCTTCCTCGGAGGCGCTGACGATCGCGCGCAGTTCGTTTTCTGTCATCTGGGGCCTTGCGTCGGGATCGACCCTGAAGAGACGGAGAATGCCGCGCGCCGTTTTTTCAACGATGAAAATGAGCGGCGTGAGGACCGTCATCAGGAGACGGATCGCCCCGGCAAAACGGAGCGAGAGCGCTTCGGCTTCCGAAGCGGCCAGATTTTTCGGCGTGATTTCTCCGAAAAGGATGACAAGGATCGTCAGAACGGCGGTGGCGGCACCGACCCACCGGTCGCCGAAGAGGTGTATGGACGCCATCGTGGCAAACGCGGTCATCGAGATGTTGACGATGTTGTTGCCGATCAGGATGGTGCTCAGCATCTTCGCCCTGTTGTCGATGACGGAAAGCACGACGGAGGCCCGCTGGTTGCCTTCATTTTCGAGAGCGACCATCCGGATCCGGCTGACCGTCGTAAGGGCCGTCTCGGCTGATGAAAAGAAAGCCGACAGAAACATTAAGATGACAAGTATGATCAGATCGATTGCAGAATTCATAACTCCCGGGCATAAGAAAAACCTGTCACGGTGCATCTGGATTCATCGGCGGGAAAACACCTTGGCGCTGTGACAGATCGTTTTTAATGTTGCGATGATCTACAGAGTGGACCGCGTGTCCCGAAAAGGAATCGTGCGCTTCCTGCTCGTGTAATCAATTAAAGTATACTTTATGAAATTCAAAAATGCAATGATACGGGTTTTATTTCCGCACGCAATGTGATAAAATGTCCCGGAATCAAAGAACGCACAGATCTGGGGAGATCAGATTAAGCAGGGGTATATCTATGAAAAGAAATGAATTAAAAAAGCGGGGAATCGTGATTGCGGTCACGGCTGCGCTTTCGGCCACGCTTGCGGCAGGCTCTTCGGCCGCCGCGTACGCGGACATGAGCGGCATGTCGGATGACGAGCTTATGAGCTGGCTGGATCAGTCTTATGAGGAGGACCTCACGGACTGGGTCGATACCCCCTATGATGAGAGCGTGTCCTATGATGACGGCTCTTACTATGAGGAATCCTATGAAGATCCTTATGAGGGATCCTATGAGGAAGAATCCTATGAGGAAGCTTC